>JALSQY010000258.1 GCA_026985035.1 Methylothermaceae bacterium | reverse complement strand
ATCTATATCTCAATGACTTTTAGATTTAATTTAAAAGCTACCTGTTTCATCTTGCGATCCAACGTCAATAAGGGACAACCCAACTGTCTTGCGCATTGCAGAAAAGATGCATCATAAGCAATATTTTATGGTCAAGTGCCAATTTTAATGCCAAAAAAAAGCATTTACGCTCCTAATCCGATTGCTATGCCCCCTCCGGTCAATATTAATAAAAAACCCGTTACCACATACCGTGCCATTGCCCCGCCCGCAATAAACACGGTCATACCCGCCTTGACCACGGTATTCACCGCTGCCGCCAACAAGATACCCACGGCGGCGATTCTGAGCATGGCGGGATCTTCCGCCAATTTGGCCAGGGACAAGGTAATGGCATCCACATCGGTGATGCCGGAAACGGCAGCGGTAAGGTAGATCCCGGCAAGCCCCATCCAATCCTTGAGAATTTGTGTCAGCCACAAAATCATGGCCAGAAACAAACCAAAACGCAGAGCCACCCCGAATTCAAAGGGGTTTTGCAATTTCAATTTCGCTTTGGATGCCCGGTGAACCTGCCCCCGCACCAACCACCACACAAACAGATATCCTATTGCGGTCACCAACACAATCGGCCCCAGTAGTAATTCACTCAACTGCGGCCGCAACAACCCGGCGATGATCAAGATTCGGGGAAACATGGTGGTGGAAGCGGCGATGACGCCAGCGGCAAAAATCCGGTGTCCTTCCGGGGTTGCTTTTGCCATTCGGGAAAGGCTCAACGTCACGGCGGTGGAAGACACCAGCCCGCCCAACATGCCAGTCAATAAAATTCCCCGCCCTCCACCGGCAATCTTGACAGCAAAATAACCCGCAAAGGAAATGGCGGAAATCAATACCACCATCCACCAGATTTCATAAGGGTTGAAAGCCCCCCACGGATCGTAGGCACGCCTGGGAAGAATGGGCAACATCACTACCGAAATCAAAAGCAGTTTGAATACCGCGTAGATTTCTTCCGCCTCCAGTTTACGCACCCATTGGTGTAAAAGCGGCTTGGTTCCCAGAATGATTGCGGTGATGACAGCGGTCGCCGCGGCCAATTTGGCATAGGGGGTCATGGCCAAGGCTCCGAGAATGAACGCGATAAAGACCGCCACTTCCGTAGTGATGCCGTATTCCCCAGTCCGCTGCGCCTCGATAAAGGCTGCCGAGGCCACCAACAACCCAAGTCCGCCGAAGGCCAGGGCAATCACCCAGATACTGGATTCCCGCCCCAACAACATGGTCAACCCCCCAAGTAAACTGATCAAACCAAAGGTGCGGATACCCGCGATCCGCCGGCCCGGTTCCAGTTCCCGCTTGGACCAGCCCCGCTCCAGACCAATCAAAAATCCGATCGTCAGAGCGACGAGCAAATTGCCGAACAGGGTGAGGTAGGTTTCAGGAGCCGGGGAAATGCTCACGCTACCCAGTCAACGGAAGTTATGCCCAGTTCATCTTTGTGCATTCTGGCCTTCCATAAATCATAGGCATCTTGAAGACGCAACCAATGCTCTGCGCTCGGACGGCCAAATACCAGCTCCAGGCGCAATGCCATATCTGCCGTAATGGCACCCCGGCCATTGAGAATTTTGGATAATGTTTTACGGCTGACACCTAGATGGCGGGCGGTTTCTGTCACCGTCAAACCCAATGGTTCAATCACCTGTTCAAAAAGGATTTCGCCAGGATGTGCTGGATTGTGCATTAATGATAATCCTCATAATTGACGTTGATAACATCATGACCCTCGAACCCGAAGGTTATTCTCCAATTGACGCTTACTCTAAAGGAATCTCTGAACAAGTCATCCTTGGCTTGTTCAGAGAGCGAAAAACAAAAATTGCGATTTTTGTTTTTCTCACAAAGTCAATCACTGACAGTGACTGACTTTGGCGGCACCTCCCTATGCCGCATGAGCCTCTGACTTAAATCAGAGGCTCCCTAACTGACCATTCTCCCTCTCGGTCAATTATATTGAGAACGGCATTCATTGCCTTCATACTATGGACTAAAAATCAGCCAAACATTCGTCATGACGCAACAACCCACACCCCTACTGCCTGAAAAGCTTTATACCGCCTGCGACCCTGGCCAATTTTCTTTTCAAACCACGGCGGAACTTCCAGACGTCCCTTTGGTGCTCGAGCAACGTCGGGCTCTCGAAGCCTTGCACTTTGGCGTGGAGATGGAGGACCCGGGGTTCAACATATTCGTCTTGGGTCCCACCGGGGTTGGCAAACTCACTGCTATCCTGGATGTAGTTGGACAGCAGGCCAAACAAAAACCCACCCCCAAAGACTGGTGTTATATCCACAACTTCCAAGACCCGGTCAAACCCAAGGCCCTGGCCCTTCCCGCCGGCCACGGCCGCCAGCTGCGCCAGGACATGGAAGATTTGATAGAAGACTTGCGCGGCGCTATTCCCGCGGCATTCGAGGGGGAAGAATACCGCGCCCGGGTGGAGGAGCTGGAACAGGCTGCCCGGGAACGGGAGGCCAAAGCCATTCAGGAACTGCGGGAACTGGCCCGCCAGCAGGGGATTGCTTTATTGGAAACGCCGACGGGATTTGCCTTCGCGCCGCTGACCCACGAAGGGCAAGTAATGAGCCCGGAAGTCTTCAATCAACTGCCGCCCGAAGTGCAGAAGAAAATTGAAGCCCAGGTCAAGGAATTACAACAACAATTACAGAAGCTGCTGCGCCAATTTCCCGCCTGGCGCAAGGAAACCCGAGAAAAGCTCCGCCAACTCAACCGGGAAATCACCCAATATGCCGTCGGTCATCTGATTGACGACCTCAAGGCACGCTACCAAACAATCGAAGCGGTGGTCCAATTTTTAAAGGCCGTGGAGCAAGACATCATCGATCACGTGGAAGATTTCTTGCCCCAGCCAACGCCCCCCATTCCGCTGCCTTTTCTAGTCTCGAAGGCGGAAGAAAGGCTCAAGCGTTACCGTATCAATCTCCTGGTGGATCGCAGCAGCGATGAAGGGGCGCCCGTCATTCATGAAACCTTGCCCAATCACGCCAACCTCCTTGGCCGTATCGACTATCACGCCCTGATGGGCACCTTGGTCACTGATTTCAGCATGATAAAAGCCGGCGCGCTTCATAAAGCCAACGGCGGTTATCTGATTTTGGATGCGCTGAAAGTGCTGACTCAACCCCACGCCTGGGACACTTTGAAAAGAACCCTGCAATCGGAGGAAATCAAAATCGAATCCCTGGAAAAAACCCTGAGTCTGATCAGCACCCTGCCCCTGGAGCCGGAACCCATTCCCTTGAATGTCAGGGTCATCCTGACAGGTGACCGGCTATTGTATTATCTGTTGGAAGCTCTCGATCCGGAATTCAAGGATTTATTCAAAATCCCTGCGGACTTTGAAGAGGACCTTCCCAGAACTCCCCAAACCCATCACCTGTTTGCTCGGGTTTTAGCCACCCTGGCGCGCAAGGAAAACTTGCTCCCCCTGGACAAATCCGCGGTTATGAAAATCATCGAACAGGCTGCCCGGGAAATCGAAGACGCGCAAAAAATCACCGCCCATCTCCGCACCCTCACCGATCTTCTCAAGGAAGCGGATTACCAGGCGCGCCGTCATGGCCGGCAAGCCGTCACCCGGGAGGATATTCAGGCTGCCATCGATGCCCGGATTTACCGCAGTGACCGGCTTCGCTCCAAGGTACAAGAGTTCATCGAGCGGGGTACCCTGCTCATCGATACCGAAGGCAGGCAAGTGGGACAGATCAATGGCTTGTCGGTCATTTCCCTGGGCGATTTCAGTTTTGGCCGGCCGACCCGAATCACCGCCACTACCCGCATGGGCGATGGCAAAATCATCGATATCGAACGGGAAACCGAATTGGGGGGGAAAATCCATTCCAAGGGGGTGTTGATTTTGTCCCATTTCATGGCGGCCCGCTATGCCCGGGTACAACCCCTTTCCCTGGCCGCCAGCCTGGTCTTCGAACAGTCTTACGGTCCCGTGGAAGGCGACAGTGCTTCTCTGGCGGAATTGTGCGCGCTGCTCTCATCCCTGGCGGAGTTACCGTTGCGTCAAGATTTGGCGGTGACAGGTTCAGTCAATCAGTTGGGACGAGTTCAGCCCATCGGAGGCGTGAATGAAAAAATCGAAGGTTTCTTTGATATTTGTCAGCGCAAGGGATTAAACGGCAGCCAAGGGGTGGTCATCCCCAAGGCCAATGTGCAACACTTGATGCTGCGCCAGGATGTCGTGGAGGCCGCAAAAGCCGGACAATTCAATGTTTACTCCGTCACCACTGTGGATCAAGCCTTGGAATTGTTGATGGACTCGCCCGCCGGTTCCCGGCAGGAAGACGGCGCCTTTCCCGAAGATACCATCAACGGCCGGGTGGAACGCCAGCTCCAAAAATTTGCCGAACTCAAAAAACGCTTCGCCAGTTCCCCCAAAGACAATGCCGCAAACAAAGATCATGACGAATAACAGCAGCCGTGTCCTCGTCGCCTTGAATAGCTTGAGACTCCGCCGCCGGGCGCTGGAGATCGGCGCGCATCTGGCAGTCCAGAAACATTTGCCGCTCACCACGCTTTTCATTGAAAACGTGGAACTTCGTTACGCTTCCCAGCTTCCTTTCGTCCAGGAAATCGACCGGCTTTCCGGGGCACTGACGACATTCGAACCCCCCCGTCTGGAACGGCTTCATCGCCTGCAAATCAGGCAGGTTCGTCAGTGGCTGGCAGACCTCCAAAGCCAGCTGCCATCACCAGGGGACTTTCAAATCGTTCAGGGTAACTATACGGAATCGGTCATGGAAATAGCCGGGGAAGGGGATTTTCTGGTATTCAGCACTGTTCACGAATGGGCCGTGATCCACCAGCGGCCGCCGCTGTGGGTGTGGTTCGACGATTCACCCGGGGCAGACAGGACACTGACGTTGGCAATGGAATTCGCCAGCAGGGAAAATTACCCCCTTCTCGTAGCAGGCTCTCACCCCGCAAAATCCACCACCTCGACCGAAAACCGGTTTATCCTGACGGAACCGGACGGATTTATCGATCTGCTCAACAAACAGGGCTGCAGCGCGGTTTTCTGCCCCCGCTCGAGCCCCTTGGCCAAGCAGCTTCCCATGCTGGCCCCCTGCCCGGTACTATTGGTTTGAACAAAAGAGAATTCAATGACTACTGCTCCAAACTACGACATCAACGATCTCTCCTTGGCAACAGCAGGAGAAAGCCGGATCCGCTGGGCGGCGGCCGACATGCCGGTGCTGGCACTAATCCGTCAACGCTTTGAACAGGAACTTCCGCTGCAAGGCGTGCGTATCGGCGGCTGCCTGCATATCACCACGGAAACCGCCAACCTGGCCCGGACGCTCAAAAGCGGTGGGGCGCAGGTAGTCCTTTGCGCCAGCAATCCCCTCAGCACCCAGGATGATGTGGCCGCCGCCCTGGTGGCAGACGGCATTCCGGTCTTTGCCCGCCGGGGCGAAGATTCCGAAACTTACTATCGCCACATTCGTTCGGTATTGGAGACCCACCCGCAAATCACCCTGGACGACGGCGCCGATTTGGTCAGCACCTTGCACCAGGAGCGGCAGGACCTTTTGGCGACCGTCACCGGCGGTACCGAAGAAACCACTACCGGCGTCATCCGACTGCGCGCCATGGCCAGAGAAAAAGCCTTGGGCTATCCCATCATTGCCGTCAACGATGCTTTTACCAAGCATCTGTTCGACAACCGCTATGGCACTGGCCAAAGCGCATTGGATGGAGTGATCCGGGCCACCAACCTGCTATTGGCGGGCAAGACATTCGTGGTTTGCGGTTACGGCTGGTGCGGACGCGGCATCGCGATGCGGGCCAAAGGTCATGGTGCCCGGGTCGTGGTCACGGAAGTCCAACCCTTGCGCGCCCTGGAAGCGGCCATGGATGGCTTTCGAGTCATGCCTTTGGTCGATGCCGCCAAAATAGCCGATTTCATCGTGACTGCCAGCGGCGACAAACACGTCGTGGACGATTCGCACTTCGCCGTCATGAAAGACGGCTGCATCCTGGCCAATGCCGGCCATTTCAACGTGGAAATCAATATTCCCGCCCTGGCAAGCCTGGCCGTTGAAAAACATCGCCCCCGTCAGCACGTGGAGGAATATATCCTCAAAGATGGCCGGAGACTTCGTCTGCTGGCGGAAGGGCGGCTGGTAAACCTGGCTGCCGCCGAAGGCCATCCCGCCGCGGTCATGGACATGAGTTTTGCCAATCAAGCCTTGGCGGTGGAATATCTGGTCAAACAGGGCAACACCTTGGACCACAAGGTCTATCCGGTCCCCACCCGCATCGACGAACAAGTGGCCAAACTCAAGCTCGCCGCCATGGAGATCACCATAGACACCTTGACACCCGAACAAGAAGCTTACTTGGCCTCTTGGCAGGAGGGCACTTGATATGCGGTTTCCTTTTTCCATGTTTCATTTTTTGCTGTTCTTTTTCCTGTTGGTTTTCCTGCTGACCTTTATCCAGCTGCAACTGATTACTCTGTCATTCGAAAAGCTTGGCTTGTCGCCGGAAGCCACCATGCTGATGCTATTGGGATCGCTGCTCGGTAGCTGGATCAACCTTCCGCTGTTTTCGATGCGCGCCGATCCTCCACCGGAGGTCATCGAAACCCCATTGGGCCTGTTGAAAACTCCGCCCTTGCCCTTCACGGGCCGCACCATCATCGCCGTGAATGTCGGCGGCTGCCTGGTGCCCATTTTATTTTCTGCCTATTTGACTCACCGGCTCGACCTCCCGCTCCCTCCCCTTCTGTTGGGCATTGCCATCGTTTCGGGCATCAGCTATTTTCTCAGCCGCCCCATTCCCGGCATGGGCATCGCCATGCCTGCGCTCATAGCACCTTTAGCCGCCGCGACCGTCGCCATCATTCTGGGAGAAGAATACCGCGCGCCCTTCGCCTACATTTGCGGCACCCTGGGGGTGTTGATCGGCGCCGATATTCTCCATTTGAAAGATATTCGCCATCTGGGCGCGCCCATCGCTTCCATTGGCGGCGCCGGGACTTTCGATGGCATCTTTATCACTGGCGTGATTGCCGTATTGTTGGCTTGAAACCCTCTTTTGATACAATCAAATCCATTGATAATCAGGCATCGAGTGATTCTATGAATGTCGTCATTGCACCCAAACGCCACCGCATCACGGTCGATGAATTCCACCGCATGGGGGAAGCTGGCATTTTTTCCGAGGACGAGCGGGTGGAATTGGTTGAAGGGGAAATTATCGATATGGCACCGATTGGTACCAGACATGCAGAAACTGTACGCAGATTAATTCAAGTCATCAGCAGTCAACTTCCATCCATTGCCTTGCTTGATGTACAAAACCCGATCTATCTGGATGAAAACAATCTGCCACAACCCGATCTCACACTGCTAAAAAATCAGTCCTATATCGACACTCATCCCAGCTCGCGGGATGTACTGCTACTGATTGAAGTCGCCGACACTTCCCTGGATTACGACCGCAACGTCAAAATCCCTCTCTATGCCCGCCACAAAATCCCTGAAGTTTGGCTGATCGATCTGGAAGATCAGGTCGTCGAGGTGTACCGCGACGCCACGCGCCAAGAATATGCCAGCGTACAGACTTACCGGAAGGGGAAGATAATCCAGGCCGAGGTCATCGCCGGGATCCAACTGAATCCAGTAAAATTGTTTGATTAACCTACCAGAATCGAGGTCATTCCATGAATGCCGTCATTGTACCCAAACGCCACCGCATCACAGTCGATGAATTCCACCGCATGGGGGAAGCAGGTATTTTTTCCGAGGACGAGCGGGTGGAATTGGTTGAAGGGGAAATTATCGATATGGCACCGATTGGACCTTTCCATGCGAATGTTGTGGACGAACTGATGCAACTTTTTGTCAAAAAGCTACCCAACGAATTGCGTCTGCGGGCTCAAAATCCCATTACTCTGGACCGGAAAAATGAACCCCAGCCGGATTTAGCCATCGTCAAAAACAAAAGTTATATCTCCTCCCATCCTGCCCCAGAAGACGTACTGCTACTGATTGAAGTCGCCGACACTTCCCTGGATTACGACCGCAACGTCAAAATCCCTCTCTATGCCCGCCACAAAATCCCTGAAGTTTGGCTGGTCAATCTGGAAGAAAAGACCATCGAAGTTTTCCGCCATCCTGCTTCTCAAGGATATTCAGAGGCTCGCATTATAAGAGCGGGTGAAAACTTGCAAGCATCGACCCCCAGTGGAATCGAGATCGACCCTTCAAGACTTTTCCAATAACTATCCCTTGATACATACCAACGGCCGCATTTTAACCACCAGACTGGCCAGCCCCGCTTTATCCGCCACACGCACCACGGCGTCCACATCCTTGTAAGCTTCTGGCGCTTCTTCTGCTACCCCACGGAAGGAGGGGCTGCGGACAATGACCCCTTGATGCTCCAATTCGCTGATGAGCGTCTTGCCTTGCCAGGTCTTGCTGGCCTGGCGGCGGCTCATCCGGCGCCCGGCGCCGTGACAGGCCGAGGATAACGATAGCTTTTCACTTTCCGGGGCGCCAGTCAAAATGTAGGAGGCAGTCCCCATGGAACCGCCGATAATGACAGGTTGGCCAATCTCTCTGAATACTTCCGGCAGTGCCGGATGGCCGGGTCCAAAAGCCCGGGTGGCACCTTTACGGTGGACATAGACTTGTCTTTCTTTCCCATCAAACCCGTGACTCTCCAGCTTGCAGGTATTGTGGGAGACATCGTAGATCAATGCCAGGTTTGCTTCGGGAAACAGGTCGGCGAATACCTTGCGCACCAAGTGTGTAATGATTTGCCGGTTGGCCAATGCGCAATTGATGGCGGCACGCATGGCGCCCAGATAACTTTGGCCTACCGCAGAATTCAAAGGCGCGCAGGCCAATTCCCGGTCCGGCAGTTCAATGCCCGCTTCTTGGGCGGCCTTTTGCATTTTTTTGAGATACTCGGTGCCAATTTGATGGCCCAGCCCCCGGGAGCCACAGTGGATAGTGACGACGACATCGTCTAAATCCAGCCCCAAGACTCGGGCCTTTTCCGGGGAATAAATATCGGAAATCACCTGGACTTCCAGATAATGATTCCCCGAACCCAGGGTCCCCATTTCCCGCCGCTGGCGCTTGCGGGCCTTGGCGGACACTTCACTGGGAACCGCCCCGGCCATCACCCCCTTTTCCTCGATGCGTTCCAAATCTTCGGGCCGTCCATAACCTTGTTCCACCGCCCACTTGGCGCCACCCGCCAACATGGCATCCATTTCCGGCTCGCTGAGACTGATCTGTCCCCTGCTTCCGACCCCGGCTGGAATGGTACTGAACAATGCTTCGGCAAGGGTTTGTTTGACAGGTTCTATGGCATCCCGCTTCAATCCGGTACCCAATGTCCGCACGCCACAGGAAATATCGAATCCAACACCGCCGGCGGAAATCACCCCGCCTCGATCGGGATCGAATGCCGCCACCCCGCCGATGGGAAAGCCGTAGCCCCAGTGAGCATCGGGCATCACATAACAAGCGCCGACGATTCCAGGCAAGGTAGTGACATTGGCCGCTTGCTCAGCAACTTTGTCATCCATTGCCTGAACCAATTCCCGGTCGGCGAAAATCAACACCGGCGCCCGCATTTTTCCCGTGGGGGAGATACGCCAAAGACATTCGTTGACCGGTTCCAGTTGGCTGATATCCATGACTGCACCTCAAACGTCGAGAACACATTGGGCCACCCATTGACCCTCTTCGGTCCGGGCTACTTTCAGCTCAGTGTAGGTTGCTCCTTTGACCTCCACCGCCGGTTGATGTTTCTCCCGGTCCACCGGCTCTCCCCAACATTCTGCCTTAAGCCTATGATCATCGATGCTGACCTGGAAACGGCTGAACAACATTTGCCGTACCGCCATTTCATAAATCACGGCATTGAGGAAATCTACCAATAAGCCATCGAGATCATCATCCTCCCGCGCTATCTCGACAGTCACTTTTTCCTGGGGATTTATAAGGGCGGGATCACAGATTACTGCGGTCATGGCCAAAGCTGTCTGAGCAAACGCTTCTTCTGGCGTTTCCCCGATTCCTCGCACACCGATATCGGCCATGTGCTCAAAATGTTCCCATCTGCCCTGCTTGCTCACAATCCCGTTCCAGCTGCTATGATTGCCCCCTAAGGAACCTCTGAACAAGTCATCCTGGGCTTGTTCAGAGAGCGAAAAAAAACTTACGATTTTTGTTTTCTCACAAAGTCGATCACTGACAGTAACTGACTTTGGCGGCACATGGATGTGCCGCAGGCGCCTCTGACTTAGTCAGAGGCGCCCTAACCTAAACTGTAACATGGGGATGGCAATGCTCGAATTCAAGTTGCTGCTGTTGGTATTGATTGCCAATGGCGCACCAGTCCTTGCTTGGGATATTTTTAAAGAGCGCCTTGCAACCCCACTGGATGGTGGCATCCGCCTCGCCGACGGTCAACCTCTGTTCGGCAACGCCAAAACCTGGCGGGGAATCCTTGCCTCAATTACCGTCACGCCCCTGTGCGCCACCTTGCTGGGATTGACAGCAAACATTGGATTGGCCATTGCGGCGGCGGCAATGGCTGGGGATTTATTCTCCAGCTTCATCAAACGGCGGCTGGGTATTGAATCCAGCGGCAAGGCGCCAGGCTTGGATCAAATACCTGAAAGCTTCTTACCCCTGCTTGCGGTCAAAAGCTCATTTGACCTGGATTGGAAAACCCTGTTTTTATTAGTGGCGGTTTTTTTTATCTTGGAGATTTCCATTTCCCCTCTGCTCTACCGGCTCGGGATTCGCAAGCGCCCTTATTGATCCCTGCGCAAGGTGTGCAAGACCACTTCGGGCGGACAGTTGAGGCGCACATCCACCACACTCACTCCGCAGCCGCGGGAGGTGAAGCCCCGCAAATCCGCATATCGCCAAGCCCCGGCGCACATGGCATAAGGGGCATCGGCATTGCGCATTAGAGGCAAACCGCCAGGCAGGCAAATCTGGCCGCCATGGGTATGGCCGCATAGCATTAGATCACATTTGGCATAGGCGGCATTGCGGTAGATTTCCGGGGAATGGGCCAGCAAAATTGTCACCGCGTGTTCGGGAACGGCATCCATGGCTTTTTCCAGGTTATCGGCCCGGTAGTAGTGGGGATCGTCGATGCCCGCCAAATAGATGGCGGCACCATTGCGATCCAATTTAACTGACTCGTTCATCAACATCCGGATTCCCATGGCCTCCATTGCAGGCACCATACAGAGCGTGTCGTGGTTGCCCAAAATCC
>JALSQY010000257.1 GCA_026985035.1 Methylothermaceae bacterium | reverse complement strand
TCCGCCCCGTTGGCCCCCAGTTTTTTTGCATGATCCAAAACGGAGGCGACTTTATCTTCCAGGATTTTTAATTGGGATTCGATAGAAGAAGTTCTCGAATCAGACATGGGTACCTCCTACCGTGAGCCCATCCACCCGTAAAGTCGGTTGGCCGACACCTACCGGGACGCTTTGCCCGTCCTTGCCGCAGGTGCCAACCCCCGGATCAAGATTCAAGTCATTACCCACCATGCTGACCCGGGTCAGAACCTCGGGACCGTTCCCAATCAGCGTTGCGCCCTTGACGGGCCGGGTAATACGGCCGTGCTCGATCAAATAGGCTTCTGACGCCGAGAAGACGAATTTGCCCGAAGTAATATCCACTTGGCCGCCGCCGAAATTTTTGGCGAATAGCCCTTTGTCCACCGAGGCGATGATTTCGTCAGGATCGTGTTTGCCCGGCAGCATATAGGTGTTGGTCATGCGCGGCAAAGGCGTGTGGGCGTAGGATTCCCGTCGGCCGTTGCCGGTCATGGGCATAGCCATCAGACGGGCATTCATTCGGTCCTGCATGTAGCCTTTGAGGATCCCTTTTTCGATCAAGGTAGTGGTTTGGGTGGGCGTGCCTTCGTCGTCGATATTCAAGGAACCGCGGCGGCCCGGGAGAGTGCCGTCGTCAACCACGGTGCAAAGGGGAGAGGCCACCTGTTCCCCGATTCGGCCGCTGAAGGCCGAGGTGCCTTTGCGGTTGAAGTCGCCTTCCAGTCCATGGCCAATGGCTTCATGAAGGAGAATGCCGGGCCAGCCCGACCCCAATACCACAGTCATGGTGCCGGCAGGAGCTTCGCTGGCTTCCAGGTTGGTTTGAGCCTGGCGGACGGCCTCGGCGACATATTTTTCACTTCGTTGATCCTGAAAAAATACGTGATAGTCGCTGCGGCCGCCACCTCCGGCCGAGCCTTGTTCCCGGCGGCCATCCTGTTCCATGATGACACTGATGTTGAGCCGGACGAGAGGGCGGACATCGGCATGAAGCGCGCCATCCTGGGTGGCGATCAATATCACCTCGTAACTTCCCGAGAGGCTGGCAATCACCTGCTCCACCCGGGGATCACTTTGCCGGGCGAGTTTATCCATGCGCCGCAGCAGTTCGATTTTTTCCTCCGTGGAAAGAGAGTGAAGCGGATCGGTGGCGGGATACAGATAATGTTCACGATCAGGTGCCGCGATGGCTTGGTGGGAAGAATGACGGTTGCGGACAATGGCGCGGACATTGGTGGCCGCTTCCAGTAAGGGTTCCAAAGCTATCACGTCGCTGTAGGCAAAACCGGTTTTGTCGCCGCTGACGGCGCGCACGCCGAATCCTTGCTCGATGCTATGCACACCTTCCTTGACGATGCCGTCCTCCAGTACCCAGGATTCGTGGCGGGTAAATTGCAGAAAGATATCGGCCAGGTCAGCGGGGACTGACAAGATGGTTTCTAAAACCCTGGATAAATCTTTGGTATCCAGCCCTGCCTGGGTGAGCAAAGTATTAGTGGCAATGGAAAGGTGGTTCGCTTGTTCTGGCATGGAATTGATTCACGGTAAATATTAATAATTTATCTTCGCTACTCAGCGTGTCAATTGCAAATGCAATTTTACTCACTAGCGATTACTTTCTCTGGAGGGGCAGAACCTGCCTTGTCCCGGGAAAGCAAACTGACAGGGAGTCGGGCACTTTTGTTTGACCTTGCTCAGCGCTGATTTTGGGAATGGCTGGTATCATCGAGGTGTTTGCTGGTTTGCAGTTGCAGCAGCAATTGCCTGGAGGCTTGATTGGCCTCTTCGATCTGCTCAGGAGAAGTCATTTGCTGCATTTTTTGCCACGCGCTCATGACCGCACCCGGGGTATTCAGCCTGGCTGCCGTGAGTATCCAGGACAAGGCCTGGATTTTTTCCACCGCCCGTTTGGCTTGCTGGAAGTTTAGATTGCCAAAATAGAGTAATGCTTCCTGGTCACCCGAGGCCAAGGCTTTTTCGGCCCAATGTTGTGCTTCTTTTTTTTCCCCGGCGATTTCCAGAAGCTGAGCCAAGTGAAACGGGGCCTTTGGAGTTTGAGCCAGGGCTGCTTGCCGGCACCAGCGAATTGCCTTGTCTAAGTGGGAAGCCGACTGGCTTGCCTGCCAGCGGCGCTCGTAATATTGCCCCAGCGCCAAAAAAGCTTTTGGATCACCGCTGCTGGCCTGTTCAAGATACAAGGATTCGGCTTTTTGAAGATCGCGGGGAATGCCGAGCCCCTCTTCATAGATAACCGCCAATGACAACCCTGCCTCGAAATCGCCTTGTTCTGCAGCTAGTTCGAGATAACGGCGAGCCTTTTGAAAATCTATTCCCAAGCCATTGCCTTTCAGATACACCATTCCAAGCAGGCGGCTTGCTTTGGCAACACCTTGCCCGGATAATTGCTCCAGCACGCCGATGG
>JALSQY010000256.1 GCA_026985035.1 Methylothermaceae bacterium | reverse complement strand
GGTAATGCCCTTAAATGCCATTTCTGCCAAGAAATATGTTGCCGCGGCTTATGAGAGAGCCTGGCAGAAAAAAGTGGAAAGAATTGGCAACTTGAATTATCCCGATGAAGCCCGCCGTGAAAATCTCTCGGGCAGTTTGCTGATTAGTGTATGGGTGGCAAAAGACGGTTCCGTCAAGAAAATAAAGCTTCACCGCTCTTCCGGTCACCAGATTCTCGATGATGCGGCGGTAAGAATTGTACGTTTGGCGGCGCCATTTGCGCCATTACCCAAAGAATTGTCCTCCCAAGCTGATATTATTGTGATTACCCGGACATGGAAGTTTGAGGCAGGGTTGGCGATGGGCCAATAAGCAGTAAAATCACCGGAAAGGAAAAATGCAGGAAACCAATAATTTTTTAACTGAACAGTGCCTGATTGCCATGCCTGCCTTGGAAGATCCCAATTTCTCACAGACGGTGACTTATCTTTGCCAGCATTCGGCGGAGGGGGCATTGGGGATTGTCGTTAACCGGCCTTTGAATATGCCGCTGAAGGAAATCCTTGATTCTATGGAAATTACCATAGAAGACCAGTCCGCTGCTGAAATACCCGTTTTTCTGGGAGGGCCGGTGCAACCGGAAAGGGGATTTATTCTTCACTCTCCCATTGGCGCCTGGGAGGGTACTTTGACCGTAGGCCATGATATAGGCTTGACCGCATCCCGGGATATTCTGACAGCCATTGCCAATGGCACAGGGCCGGAAAAGATCTTGGTGGCATTGGGGTATGCAGGTTGGGGCGCCGGGCAACTAGAACAGGAAATTATGGAGAATGCCTGGTTGACCGTTCCCGCCGACTCAGAAATACTCTTCGACTTGCCGCCAGCAGAACGCTGGAAGGCGGCTGCGGCGCGTATCGGTATTAATTTGGACTTACTGTCATCGCAAGCTGGCCATGGATAATGGTACTTATCTAGGGTTCGATTATGGAACCCATAAAATCGGTGTTGCGGTTGGACAACGAATTACCCGTACTGCTTCTCCTCTGGAAACGATCCGTTCCGAAAAAAAACAAGTGCGCTGGAAGGCCATTGACCGCTTGATTGAGACTTGGCGGCCTGCCGCTCTTATCGTCGGCATTGCTTGTCAACCGGATGGGCAAGACAATCCTGTCACTCCCTTGATGAGGAAATTTTGCCGACAACTGGAAGGCCGTTATCATCTCCCTGTCCATCCCGTGAATGAACACCTCACGACCATTGAATCAAAGCGTTGGTTGTTTGATGAAGCGAATCTTAGTGCCAATAAAGTGCAAGAATACAATGACCAAGTGGCAGCCAAGTTGATTTTGCAGACTTGGCTTAACTATCATGAGACTGCGGCATGAAGCAGTCCTTAATCGCCGAATTGGATGTAAATGGTCTTTTGACTGCCCTGGAAACCTGCCTGAGAGAACAAATCCAGGCTCGCAAACTGGAAAATCCCTTAATGATCGGCATCCATACCGGGGGGGTGTGGTTGGCCGAATATCTGCACGAAAGATTAGAAATTGAAGAGCCTTTGGGGCGATTGAATATTGCTTTTTACCGGGATGATTTTTCCAGAATCGGCGTACATCCTGAAGTGCGCCCCAGCCAATTGCCCAGTACCGAAGATAGAGATATCATTCTCATTGATGATGTGCTTTATACCGGCCGCACGATTCGCGCCGCTCTCAACGAACTATTCGACTACGGTCGCCCGCGGCGAGTTATTTTAGGCGTTCTGATTGACCGTAATGGCCGTGAACTTCCCATTCAAGCAGATTGTGTGGCCGCCCACATTGACCTTGCCTCGAATCAATCCATCAAGCTTACGGGGCCGAGTCCTCTCCGGTTGGAACTGCATACCCTGGAAACATGACCACGCTGCAACTGGATGAACAAGGCCGGTTGCGCCACTTCCTTACCATCGAAGGATTAAGCCGGGATTGGCTGATACGGATCATGGAAACAGCGCAATCCTTCGGCAGCGTCACCGCACAAAGCGTCAAAAAAGTCCCCCTGCTGCGAGGAAAAACCGTAGTCAACCTCTTTTTTGAAACCAGCACCCGCACGCGGACTACTTTTGAATTGGCGGCCAAACGCTTATCCGCCGACGTTCTCAATATCAATCTATCGGTGTCGGCCACGGCCAAGGGAGAAAGCCTGCTGGATACCATTCGTAATCTGGAAGCCATGTTTGTGGATATGTTTGTGGTCCGTCATGCCGACAGCGGAGCGGCCCATTTCATTGCCCAACACGTGGCGCCCCATATCAGTGTGATTAATGCAGGCGATGGCAGGCATGCCCATCCTACCCAGGCAATGCTTGATATGTTTACTATTTATCACCACAAGCAGGATTTTGAGAAATTAAAAGTGGCGATTGTCGGTGATATTCTCCATTCCCGGGTGGCCCGCTCACAAATTCAGGCCCTCAAAATATTGGGGGTGTCCGAGATCAGGGTGATTGCCCCCGAAACATTACTGCCGGCGTCAGTTACCGAACTGGGAGTAAGGGCATTTCACAATCTGGATGATGGTCTGGCGGATACCGATGTGATTATCATGCTGCGGTTGCAAAAGGAACGGATGCAAGGCGCCATGCTGCCCAGCGAACACGAATATTTTCAGTGTTTCGGCTTGACCGAGGCGCGTCTGGCCAGGGCCAAGCCGGATGCCATCGTGATGCATCCAGGGCCGATCAATCGTGGCGTGGAAATGGATTCCCAAGTGGCTGACGGGCCCCGATCCGTCATTCTCGAGCAAGTCAGTCATGGCATTGCCATAAGAATGGCGGTGATGGCTTTGGCGATGGGGGTAGTACAGCGGGGGGCAGTGGCATGAGCCGCTGTGTGGCGATTATTAATGGCGACATTTTTGATGGCCGAAAACCCTCATTATTTCGAGGCAATGTCTGTATACAAAATGGTGAAATTTTTTCAATAGGTGATTTGCCAGACGAATTTATAGCCGATGAAACGATTGACGCCCACGGTTGTGTGGTTTGCCCGGGGTTTGTCGATTTGAGTGTCTATTTGCGTGAGCCCGGTCAGGAACATAAGGCCACCATTGCCAGTGAAACCAAAGCAGCGGCAAAATCGGGAGTGACTACCCTGTGTTGTTCGCCGGAAACAGTACCGGTTATCGATACGCCGGCGGTGGTGGAGTTGATCAAGGAACAGTCTATTTTGGCTGGCTTTAGTCATGTCATCCCCACGGGGGCGTTGACTTTGCATTTGGAAGGACAAGCGCTTTCGGCGATGCACGCCTTGAAGCAAGCAGGTTGTGTCGCGGTAAGCAATGGTACGCGACCGGTACGTGACACGTTGATCTGGCGCCGAGCTTTAGAATATGCCACTACTTTTGACTTGTTGGTGATTGTACGTCCGCAGGACCCTTGGCTGACAGCGGGAGGATGCATTCATGAAGGCCCTGTGGCAACCCGGTTAGGGTTGCCCGCCATTCCTGCCTGTGCTGAAACGGTAGCAGTGGCGCAAATCTTGGCACTTGTGGAAGAGACGGGCGCCAGAGTACATTTTTCTTGTTTGAGTACAAGGCGGGCTGTCGAATTGCTTCGTTCTGCCCAGGAAAAAGGGCTAACAGTGACGGCGGATGTTGCAGTGCATCAGCTTCATCTTCTGGATACGCAAGCAGAAGGTTTTGACCCCATGGTCCATGTCATACCGCCTTTTAGAAGTCAGGAAGACAGGGAGGGGTTAAGAGAAGCCTTAACGGAGGGAGTGGTATCTGCCGTTTGCTCAGACCACCAGCCCCATGAAGAGGACGCCAAACTCAACGTTTTTTCCGCGACCGAGCCAGGGGTCGCTTCTCTGGAAACGCTACTGCCATTAATGCTGAGTTTGGTGGATCAGGGCGTTGTTGGCTTGCCGGAAGCACTGGCCAGGCTTACGCGGGGACCGGCGGGCATTTTGGAGCTGGATGGCGGCATATTGGCGCCGGGTAACCGTGCTGATATATGTATATTTGACCCCGAGGCAACCTGGAAAGTCGATGAACAATCCTGGTGGAGCCGGGGCCGCAACACGCCCTTTTGGGGGCAATCCCTTAAAGGGCGTGTACGCTGGACCCTTGTTCAAGGCAAGGTTGTTTATAGCGCCGATTAATCGTCTTCCACCAAATGCATTTTATTGTGCATCGAGGCGTATTTATCCGCGCCGCCTTCAGCCCCGAGTTTGATCATGAGCCTGA
The DNA here is from genome assembly GCA_026985035.1 of Methylothermaceae bacterium. GTDB lineage: Bacteria > Pseudomonadota > Gammaproteobacteria > Methylococcales > Methylothermaceae > Methylohalobius. Next base: position 7,163 of record JALSQY010000256.1, on the reverse strand, counting down.
CTTCATTGCGTGAATCGGCGGCATTCAAGGCATCTTCGTAGCTGATCTTGCCAGCCCGATAAAGATCGTACAAGCACTGATCAAAAGTAAGCATGCCTTGCTCCCGGGAGCGTTTCATCAGTTCCTTGAGTTTGGGGATTTCTCCCTTGCGAATCAGATCCGACGCCAATGGCGTGTTGATCAAGATTTCAATGGCCGGATACCGGCCTTCGCCATCGGAACGGCGAATCAATTGCTGGGCGACAATGGCCCTCAGATTCAATGATAAGTCCATGAACAGCTGGCTGTGCATATCTTCCGGAAAAAAGTGCAAAATCCGGTCTAAGGCTTGATTGGCGTTATTGGCGTGGAGTGTGGTCAAACACAAATGGCCGGTTTCGGCAAAGGTGATGGCGTGTTGCATGGTCTCCCGGGTCCGCACCTCGCCAATCAGAATCACGTCCGGGGCCTGACGCAGGGTATTTTTCAGGGCGACTTCATAAGATTCAGTATCCGTGCCGACTTCCCGTTGGGTGATGATGCAGCCCTCGTGTTTGTGAGTGTATTCGATGGGGTCTTCGATGGTGATGATATGCCCGGAGCTGTTTTGGTTGCGGTACTTGAGCATCGCCGCCAATGATGTGGATTTACCTGTGCCGGTGGCACCGACGAAAATAATCAGCCCCCGTTTGGACATGGCCAATTCCTTGAGAACCGGGGGCAGGTTCAGTTCGTCCACATCGGGGATATAATCTTGAATCCGGCGTATCACCATGGCGGGATTGTTGCGTTGGTAGTAGGCGCTGACCCGGAAACGGGCCAGATCTTTCACGCTGATGGCAAAATTGCATTCCCGGGCATTTTCGAAATCATCCCGTTGGCGGGAATCCATGATGCCCCAGACCAATTCCCGGACTTGTTCGTCTGATAGATTTTTCTGGCTGAGCGGTTCGAGTTTGCCGTTGACCTTGATGCAGGGTGGCCTGCCTGCGGTGATGAACATATCCGAGGCTTGTTTGTGAACCATCAAAGTAAGAAGGGAATCAAAATTCATCATTAATCTCCTGGTCGATGATCAGAATGCATCCTTGTTGACGGCTTTGACGCGGGCGGTTTGCCGGGAGACGACGCCTTTTTCCACCAATTCTTGTAGATGTTGGTCGAGGGTTTGCATGCCGTCCTTGCGTCCCGTTTGAATGGCGGAATACATTTGCGCGACCTTGTCTTCCCGGATCAGGTTGCGGATGGCGGGGGTTCCCACCATGATTTCCCAGGCGGCGGTACGGCCTCCGCCGATTTTCTTCAACAGGGTTTGGGCGATTACTGCCTGCAGCGATTCCGACAGCATGGAACGGATCATGGCTTTTTCCGCAGCGGGGAAGACATCGATGATACGGTCAATGGTTTTGGCGGCGGAACTGGTATGCAAGGTGCCGAAGACCAAGTGCCCGGTTTCCGCGGCGGTCAGGGCGAGGCGAATGGTTTCCAGATCCCGCATTTCCCCTACCAGAATCACATCCGGGTCTTCACGCAGGGCGGATCTGAGCGCTTCATTGAACCCCAGGGTGTCACGGTGCACTTCCCGCTGGTTGATGAGGGATTTTTTACTTTGATGAACGAATTCGATCGGGTCTTCTACCGTTAAAATATGGGCATAGTCGTTGGAATTGATATAGTCTATCATCGCTGCCAGGGTGGTCGATTTACCCGAACCGGTGGGCCCTGTTACCAGGATGATTCCTCTTGGCTTCTGGGTGATGTCGCGGAAAAATTGCGGGCATCCCAGATCTTCTAATGTCAGTACTTTGGAGGGGATGGTCCGGAAAACGGCGGCGGCGCCCCGGTCTTGGTTGAAGGCATTGACACGAAACCGGGCGATGCCGGGCAGTTCAAATGAAAAATCGGTTTCCAGGAATTCTTCGAAGTCACGCCGCTGTTTGTCATTCATAATATCGTACACCAGTGCGTGGACTTCCTTGTGTTCCAATTCCGGCACATTAATCCGGCGAATGTCACCATCGACGCGGATCATGGGAGGGAGGCCAGCGGACAGATGCAAGTCCGATGCATTGTTTTTGACTGAGAAGGCTAGTAATTCTGCAATGTCCATGAAAAGCTCCTAGCGTTGTCACGTAAAGGTTGGATTTAGAAAGTATAGTTCAAGCGGTTCAATGAATATTCAAACTCGATTACAAAGTCTGCAACAACGTATTCGTTCTGCCTTGGACCGGGCTAATCGCAAGGGCGGAGTGGCGATCTTGGCCGTCGGCAAATCGCAACCCCCTCCAAAATTACTGCGGGCCTATCAATTGGGGCTGAAGCATTTTGGAGAAAATTATCTTCAGGAGGCATTGGCCAAACAAGCCGCATTGGGTCACTGTGAGATTATCTGGCATTTTATTGGTCCGGTTCAATCCAACAAAACCCGCGTCATCGCCGCTCATTTTGATTGGGTGCACAGTGTGGACCGGTTGAAAATAGCCCAAAGGCTCAACGATCAAAGGCCCACGTGGCGGCCACCCTTGAACGTATGTATCCAGGTAAATGTAGGAGGGGAAGCGAGTAAAGCGGGCATTGCCTTGAAGCAAGCGGATGAGCTGGCGCAAGCGATTCAGGGCCTTCCAAGATTAAGGTTGCGGGGATTGATGACGATACCGCCGCCGGCTTCTGACTTTGAAAACCAAAGAAAATACCTAAGGCAGCTGCGGGAGTTGAAAGCGTCATTGGGTTATGATTGGGACACGTTGTCGATGGGAATGTCCCGGGATCTGGAAGCGGCGATCACGGAAGGCGCGACAATAGTCAGAATCGGCACCGCCTTGTTTGGTGAGCGCGAAAATTAGTTTTTTGTTGCTTGGCTGATTATTTCAGGCCAAGGTGCAGTTGATGCACTTTGGAATCGGGCTGTTGGTTGATTGAAGATTGGCGTTGTTTGGCAATGGCATCGGTATCTTGATGATATTCAGGCACCAGGGTTTGCAGGAGGGAAAGCGCCTGAGTTTCGTCATATTGCTGGCAGGCCTCTTGTATTTTCTGCACTAGTTTCTCGATGATTTTGCGGTCGCAAGTCCGTGAATGGGCGAGCAATAATTTATTGTGGGAGGTGGAGGTCAGGTTCTCCTGTTCGTGGAAAAGTTCTTCGGTAATCTTTTCGCCCGGGCGCAGGCCGATATAATCAATCTTGATGTCAACATTGGGCCGTTTGCCGCTCAACCGGATCATTTGTTCGGCAAGATAGCGGATTTTGACCGGTTCCCCCATGTCCAGCATAAAAATTTCGCCCCCGCGGCCAACGGCGGCGGCCTGGAGAATCAAAAGACAAGCTTCAGGAATGGTCATGAAATAGCGGCTGACTTCAGGGTCGGTCACCGTGACAGGACCACCCGCCTGGATTTGTTCTCTGAATAAGGGGACAACGCTGCCGGCCGAATCCAATACATTGCCAAAGCGGACGGTAATAAAGCGGGTGAGGCCGGCGCCGTTCAGGCTTTGGCAAACCATTTCCGCCGCCCGCTTGCTGGCACCCATGACATTACATGGATTGACCGCTTTGTCCGTGGAAATCAAAACGAATTCCTCGACCTGGAAAGCCAACGCTGCCTTGGCCACCGTGTGGGTGCCGATGATGTTGTTGTGAATCGCTTCCCGGGCCTGCTTTTCCAGCATGGGCACGTGCTTGTAGGCTGCGGCGTGGAAAATGATTTGAGGTTTGGCCAGGTTGACGGCATGCTGCACGGCGGCGGCGTCAGTGGTATTTCCCAAAAAAGGCACCAGTTCGAGATCGGGAAATTTTTGTTTTATCAACCGGTCGATTCTATAAAGATTGTATTCACAGCACTCGAAAACAACCAATTTTTTAATGGGCAGGCGGGCCAGCTGTTGGCACAATTCAGAACCTATGGAGCCGCCGCCGCCTGTCACCATGACTACCTTGTTTTGCAGACGTTTGCGAATCGATTCCCAGTCTAGTGAAGCGGCTTCTCTTTCCAAAAGATCTTCAATATATACATCCCGCAACTCGTGAGTTGAAACCCGGTCGTGGAGCAGCTCTTTGAGTGAAGGCAGTGTTAGAAATGGGGCGTTGCTTTGCTCACATAATTCAACGATACGGCGCATTTGTTTCTCGTCTGCGGAAGGGATGGCGATCAATACCGTGTCGATATGGTGTTTTTTGACAAGGTGGGGGATTTTTCGGCAATTCCCGGCGATGCGGATGCCGTGGATTTCCCGCCCTTTCTTACGGCGGTCGTCATCCACCAAAACCACTGGCCGGTATTCGGGGTGCTTTTCTTGCAGCAGATCGCGAATCAGCATTTCAGCCGCCTTGCCCGCGCCCACCACCAATGCTCTCTGACCTTGAGACGTTGGCGTTCTGTCTTTCCAGGCCCGGAAAAAAAATCTCGGACCGCCAATCAAAATCAAGAGTAACATGCTATAGGTCAGTGGTACTGACCTGGGAACATGGGTGAAATGATCATAGAAATAGAAACCCAATGTAATCGCGAGTGTGCCGGTCAGAATGGCTTTGCCTATCTGAATCAAATCCGGCAGCGAGACGAAACGCCAAACGCTCAAATACAAACGAAAATAGCGGAAAGCCAAACCTTGTGCCGCAATAATCCAAGGCAACGTCAATAAGGCGGTGGACAATTGCTCCAGCGGTATGTGCTCCAGGTTGGCGTGTATCCAGTAAGCGCCCAGCCATGCCGTGGGAATCATGGCCAGATCATGCAAGAAAATAAAGGCGGGTGAACGAAGAATATTCAGGATTTTCATGTTTGGTTTATTGTTCTGATTCCGTTAACCTGGCCTGCGCCAAAAAAGCGGGCAAGCAAGATGAGGGGCAAATAAACAACCACAGAGACGATCATACCGTTTTCAGGGTGGCGTAGAACATAAACTGCCCAAGGCCATAACCAGAAAACATTAATGGCGATGACAGCAAGCGTTGTTGTTCGGTGGCCTGCAATCTGCGCTGCGTGTTGATAGGCGTGACTGCGATGGGGGAGATACCAGTCCTGTCCGCTGATGTAACGCTGAAACAACGTCATGGTTGCATCGCAGATAAAGACGGCCAGAAGAATTGGCCAGCACCAAAAAGGGAGTCCGCCTTGATCGGGAGGCAGGAGCGCAATCAGGGCAAAATAAAATCCTAGAAAACAACTGCCAATATCCCCCATGAAAATCCTGGCCGGCGGCCAGTTCCACGGCAGGAAGCCCAAACAGGCCGATGCCAACGCAAGCACAAGCAGGGCTAATCCTGGCTCCTCTGGATTGGACCACATCGTTAAAAAGCCAGCGCACAAAGCGGTTGTCAGGGCCTGGCTGACAGCCAAGCCATCAATGCCGTCCATGAAATTATAAAGATTGGTGACCCATACCAGCCACAGCACGGCGGCAATGAAGAGGCCAACGCCGGAAAATATGGGATCAGAGGTAAAGAAATAATCCAAAGAGGGAGTGAGCCAAGCCAATGCCCAAATGGCGGCCAAAACATGGGTGGCTAACCGCAAATGAATGGGGAGTGGCTTGATATCATCCCAACCGCTGATGAAAGCAACCAGCCACCCGCCGGCCAGCGCCATCAACAGATTGGAAGAGATAAGATCAGCCGCGAAAAGTGCAAGGGCGGCAATGGAAAATGCCGTCACGATGGCCAAGCCGCCACCGCGAGGGATTGGGTAAGCATGAGAGCTTCGGTGGTTTGGAATATCCAGGAGCTTGCGGGAAGTGAGAGTAAAACGGTACAAGAAATAGGTTAAGGAATAAGAGCAACCACAGATGAACAGGAGGGAAATTGTTGCTAAATAAGTCATAGTTAAAACCGGTTGCACTTCCTTTTTGACTTTCGTTGTTTGCTAGCGACAGCCTGAAATCCCTAGCCCGGGGAGCGGAATCCATCCTTTGGACTAGTGTAATTTACTCGCTTTTGGAGAAGATTATTGCAAAATATTTGTCGCAAGGAAAGTTGTTTGCTAGCATTAACGCTGTGTTTCTGTTGTTTTTTTGCAAAATTAGCGTAAAAGCAACATTTGGCGGAAGGAATCGTCGAGTTTCTTCCAGGGAGGAGAGAGGAATTATGATTAACAACTCCATACAGGGGGGGACGGTGACAATGAAAACATTCAAGAAAACTTTAACAGCCTTGGCTGGCGGATCTTTGGTGATATCAGCAGCAATTGCACCTCAAGCGAATGCCCATGAAGTGGGTGTCGCTGGAACAAGTGCGGGAGGGGGCTCCAGAATCGAGCAACTGGAGCGCGAATTGCAAATGTTGCGACAGGAATTGCAAGAGCTTAAGTCACACAGCGAAGCCCATCATCAGCAAATGATGGAGCTGGAGGAATGGAAGGAACAAGCCGGCGCCGGCGGTTTTGGCGGCGTGATGGGCAATAACATGGTTTTCTTCCGCGGCGGTTATACCCGTTACGATCATGACCGCAACAGCGAAATTCTTCCCAATGCCGGACTAGGTGTCAACAATGACCAGGATGGTTGGTATGTCGGTGCGGGTTTCGATTTTGGCCTGAGCAAGGACCTTTTTGGCCTGACCGAAGGCACCATTCTGGAAGGCACCGATCTGCTCGGCGAGGTGATGTTCGAATACCGCAAGTATAGTAACCTGAAAAAGAATAATGGCATCACTCCTCTGGAAGCGGTAACAGGTGGCGCGCTCTTGGGTGCACCTGCGGATATCAGTGGCAACCGCACTGTTTCGGTTACCCACCTCACCATCACGGCCGCGCCCAAAATCAAGTTCATGCGTGGCAGTGCTTTCCGGCCCTGGATTATTCCGGTGGGGCTGGGCATTCACGTCATCAGCCCGCCGTCTGACGGGGTGACCGTGTTGAATCCTGGCTTGGTGTTTGGCGCCGGTGCTGACTTCAATATCTGGAAGAGTGTATTCGTGGGTGTCGATGCCCGCTATCACTTGACGGCTGACGAAGACGACCTTGGCGGTATCGACGGTACTGATACGGATGGCCTCACCGCCGGTGGTTATATCGGTTTTGGTTTCTAATCGAACCCTATGCTTTGATTGTATAATGAGGGGCCCGGGGCCCCTCTTTTTTGCCCGGAATCTCCTTGCCGGTAATTGGTGCATGCGGTGAAGCCCTTATATCCTGCAATTGAACCCTATGCCACCCATTGGCTGGAAGCCGATGGTCATCGGATCTATTTCG
>JALSQY010000255.1 GCA_026985035.1 Methylothermaceae bacterium | reverse complement strand
CTTACCCCCCTTTTCAAAATCCTTTCCATGATAAAATTCAGTGAAATCAAAGCAGTGCCTTGCTCAAGGAAATCAAGCAAGTCCGGGCTGTCCAAGCAGTATTTGTCAAAATAGTTGTCATTTTTTTTAAGCTACCAGAACTCTAATTTCGGGGGGGCGTCCCCGTTGGTAACCGTTCACGGCCAACCTTTGATGCCACCGGCAAAACCGGAATTACCCTGCAGCCTTTCAGGGAACCGCCTGCCCGCCCAAAGCAAATACTTAGCACCAACCACTTTAATTTTCTTCGGATGCTTGGCACTGGGCTAATTCTTTCTTTTTCAGCCAACGACCAAGCTGTGCGGCACAAACGGAGCGCAGTGCAGTTTGCGTCCGAACGAGCATCTTGGTGCGCCCGGCATGGGCATGAACTGATGGGGTGCAAATCCCCTGTAGGAGTACCTGTAGTGTTCAAGATGTGGACCAATATAGCTACTAGCCGACGGCAAGGGCAAACCCGCGAGGGGATGTCTGAACGTGCGAGCCGATGTCATCACCGATGTTACAAGGCCCCAAAGTAACGATTTGAGATGTCCTCCCGATCAAGCTGGGGCATCCTTGGGTTGTTCAAGACTCGAGGACACTTCGTAACCGTTCACGACTGTGGTATAGGCAAAGGTTGAGGTTCTGGAATCGGGAGGCGAAAAGTAACCTTTCCATCGGCCATGCCCTGAGCACAGATGGTTCTTAGGGTTCCGATCTTGAGGCGCTTGCAAGTCTCCATCACCGACAGAACCATGGGGCCTGAAGCAATCACCCCGGTGGGACTGGCTGAAAAAACTCTTCTTGCGCCAGATGACATAGGGGCGCAACGCCCTTTCGGCGGCATTGTTGGCCATCGGCACGGCGGGATGATCCAGGAAGGTCCAAAACCTGGGACAATTATTCAACAATTTGCGGCAACTGCGACCGGTCTTGCTATGGCATTCTTCCACCGTCTCCGGCAAGGGCGGGGGACCGTTCAGGTCTAACTTGAAATCCGTCGTGCCGACATTGTCAGCCCTTTACAATCACTTGGCAAGGCTGTGAACGGTTACAGGAAATCGAACGGGGGAGGTTTTTGCGATATAAAAGCGAGGCTTATAAAACCTGCAAATCCGCATAGGCGAGCATTAGCCATTTGGCGCCGGCATTTTCGAAGTTTACCTGGACCCGGGCATTTTTACCCTCTCCTTCGCATTGGAGGACGACGCCTTCGCCGAACGCCGAGTGCATTACCCGTTGCCCCAGCTTGAGGGCGGGTTCTTCCATTGTGGCAGTGGCAGTTGTCACAGGTTTGGAGATACGGGCGGTGATGCGAATCTCTTCCAGATACTGGGCTGGAATTTCCCGCAGGAAACGCGATTCCCTGGGATAAGTTTCCCGCCCGTAGAGGCGGCGGCATTCGGCATGGGTCAGATACAATTTCTCCATGGCCCGGGTCATCCCCACGTAACACAGGCGCCGTTCTTCTTCCAGGCGCGCAGGATCTTCCAGGGATTGCATGGATGGGAACAACCCCTCTTCCATCCCCACCATAAACACCACGGGAAACTCCAATCCCTTGGCGGCATGCAGGGTCATCAACTGGATGCTGTCCTCACCGGCGTCGGCTTGGGATTCCCCCGCTTCCAGGGCGGCGTGGGCCAGAAAGATGTCCAGCGGCGTGCCTTCTTCTTCCTCGGGGTCGATGACTGCAAATTGACGGGCAGCGTTGACCAATTCTTTCAGGTTTTCCACGCGGGTTTCCCCTTGCTCGCCTTTTTCCTTGCCATAGTGGTCCAGCAAACCGCTGGTTTCTACCACCTGCTTGACTTGATCGGCCAAGTCCAGTCCGCGGGTGGATTCATCCAGGGATTCAATCAGTTGCAGAAACTTGCGTAAGGCATTGCGCGCCCGTGCCGGAAGCTCCTGCTCCTGACACAAGGATTCCGCCGCCTGCCATAAAGAGGTCATGTGATCGCGGGCCCGCTCGCGAACGGCATCCACGGTCCGCGGCCCAATACCACGGGTAGGCAGATTGACCACCCGCTCGAAGGAGGGATCATCCTCCCGGTTGACCAACAGGCGCAAATAGGCCAGGGCGCTTTTGATTTCCGCGCGTTCGAAAAACCTCAACCCACCATAGACACGGTAGGGAATGCCGGCGGCGAGGAGAAGTTCTTCAAACAGGCGGGATTGAGCGTTGGAGCGGTAGAGAATTGCAATATCGCTGCCCAGGCAACCTTGTTCCAGCCGCTGCTGAATCCGGTCGATGACAAACCGCGCTTCGTCCTGATCATTGAATGCCGCATAAACGGAGATGGGTTCTCCCTTGTCGCCTTCGGTCCAGAGCTTTTTCCCCAACCGGCCACGGTTATGGGAAATCAAGCCATTGGCGGCTTCCAGAATCCGGCCGGTGGAACGGTAATTTTGCTCCAGACGCACCAGCCGGTGGTTGGGAAAATCTTGTTGGAAGCGTTGCAGGTTCTCTACTTTGGCGCCCCGCCAGCCATAGATGGATTGATCGTCGTCTCCAACCACAAACAGGTTTTCATTGTCCCCTGACAACAGCCGCAACCATGCGTATTGAATGGCGTTGGTATCCTGAAACTCGTCCACCAAAATCTGCTGAAAGCGGCGTTGATAGTGAGCCAACAAGGAAGCGCGCTCCCGCAACACTTCATGAGCACGCAGCAACAACTCGGCAAAGTCCACCAGGCCCGCGCGCTGGCAATGTTGTTCGTAAGCCTGGTAGATTTCGAGCATTTGCCGTTCGAACAAATCGTTGGCAACCAAGTGTTGAGGGCGCAGACCTTCATCCTTGTTGGCGTTGATATACCATTGCACCTGGCGGGGCGGCCAGCGGCCTTCGTCCAGATTCATTTCCCGGAGCAGGCGCCGGATCAGGCGGTATTGGTCGTCGCTGTCCAACACTTGAAAGGCCTCGGGCAATCCGGCTTCCTGGGCATGGCGGCGCAGCAGGCGGTGGGCCAGACCATGGAAAGTCCCCAGCCACATGCCCCGGGTGTCCAAATGGAGCAAATGCTCCACCCGGCCGCGCATCTCGCTGGCGGCCTTGTTGGTAAAGGTGACCGCCATCAAGGTATGGGGAGAAAAGTTTTCCACTTGCATCAACCAGGCCAGGCGGTGAACCAATACCCGGGTTTTGCCGCTGCCGGCGCCGGCCAATACCAGCATGGGTTGCAGTGGGGCGCTGACCGCTTCGCGCTGGGCGTCGTTGAGGGGATCGAGAATGGTGGTGATATCCATGCGGGTTATTTTACCGGATGATGCCGCCAACTTTCCGTTATACTTTAGAGAACCTCTGAGCAAGTCATCTTGGCTTGTTCAGAGAGCGAAAAACAAAAATTGCGATTTTTGTTTTTCCACAAAGTCAATCACTTACAGTGACTGACTTTGGCAGCACATCCACGTGCCGCAGGAGCCTCTGACTCAACCAGAGGCTCCTTAGGAGCTGTCTCAATGGGTTCTCATAGGTAGTGAGTCATTCCTGTATTTGTCAATCAGAGGAGAGAGGTTATGGCGTTTGATTTTAAAAAAATGCTGAAATATGAACGCAATGTCGGTGATAAAGAACAAAAAATCCGCTACGGCATCGGTGCCTTGCTAATTTTCATTTCCTTATTCCTGGGAAGTGTGATTTTTCTCATGACCGGGATTGTGCTACTGGCCACGGGCTATACCCGCTGGTGCCCGATCAATTCAGGCTTGGGCAGAAACACTTTCGCCTCTTGCTGTGGCGGCGCGGCCCACAAAAGCGATCAGGCCGCTCAACATTGATTTGAACAGACAAGGCGCAGGGACGCGTCTTTCCTCTCTCTATCCTTTTATGCCCGCTTATGGGATTGCTATACTTTATCCAGAGAACAGCAGGATAAAGTCAAGTGCTTATTTCAGACATCATGACCCGCCGCGTCACCGCAATCGCCATGGATGCAAGCTTGCGGCTGGTGCGCGGTATTTTCGACGACATGGACTTCCACCAGATTCCCGTGGTGGACCGGAAGAAACTGGTGGGCATGATCTACGAAAATGACTTGCTTCACGTCATCAGCCCGTATGTGAACACCCCTTCCGAAACTGAGCGGGATCGCGAGACGCTCAAAAAAAGGGCCCACCAAATCATGGCCAGGGAACCGCTGACCGTCCGCCCTGAAACCTATGTCAAAGCAGCGGCCGACATCCTGGTAAAACAAAAAGTGCCGGCCTTGCCGGTGGTCGATAAAGATCAGAAACTGGTCGGGATTGTGACCTGGAGAGATTTGCTCCAATTTTTTCTCGACCACACTTAAAATCAGTCTTTTCGCTCAAATTCCCCTTCGATGGTTACCGCGGCTCCGCCGCCAGGTCCCTTGGGACCACCGGGTGTTCGCTGTATCAACCATTTCTTGATAATGTATTGGGCAATTCGGCGCCTGGTGGAAGGGAGCAAACAAAGAAATCCCAAAAAATCGGTAAAGAACCCCGGGGTTAAAAGCAAAGCCCCGCCAACCAGCAGAATCGGCCCCTCCACCATCTCTAAAGCCGGCACTTTCCCTTGGGCCAGGCTCTGCTGAAGCCGAAACCAGGTATTGAACCCTTCGATTCTCAGCAGCCAGGCACCTACCACCGCGGTGAAAACCACCATGAAAATCGTCGGCAAGGGGCCGATAATCGAACCTATGACCAATAACAAGTAAATCTCGATCATAGGTACAATAAGAAACAGTAAAAATAACAAACGTAACGGATTCATAAGTTCGAAAACATCGGTAAATTAATCAACCCACATTATGTCATCTTTCGCCATGAGCACCCATTATCAAATAATTTATTGTACTTGTCCCGACGAAGAAACCGCCCGGCAATTGGCCCAAGGGCTGGTGGAAAATCATCTGGCGGCCTGCGTCAACATTATTCCGGGTCTTCTTTCCATTTATCCCTGGCAGGGAAAGATCGAGACGGATCATGAGGCTTTGCTTTTAATCAAAAGCGGGCGGAAATGTTTTCCCGCGCTGGAGAATTTCATCAAGACCCACCATCCTTACGAACTTCCCGAAATCGTGGCGGTCCCCATTGAGCAAGGTTCAAAACAATATTTAGACTGGGTGAGCAAATGGGTCGAAGCTTCAGTTTGATTCAGATGATGGTCTGCTTGTGCCTGCTGCTGGCGGGCGCCGAAAAATTATCCGCCGCGGAAGACCCGCTTGGCCAGCTGTCCCGCTCCATAAAAACCTTGGGGCTGAATTTATTTCAGGATGAGCTCTTGCCCGCCGATCAGGCGTTTCATTTCAGCGCCGAAGCCGACGGCCCAGAGACAATCCAACTCCACTGGCAAATTGCCGATGGTTACTATCTCTACCGCAAACAATTCAAAATTGAAAAGCTTCAGGGAAGCACAAAACTCGGCAACCCTCAATTCCCCCCCGGCAAACCAAAGGATGACCCGGAATTCGGCACCACGGAAGTCTATTACCATAGCGTTACCGCGGCGGTACCCCTGCGGCGGTCACAAGCCCAAACCGAGAAGCTTACCCTCAAGGTCGGTTTCCAAGGTTGCGCGGAACGGGGGGTTTGCTATCCGCCGATGCAAAAAACCATCACTTTGACCTTGCCGGCAACCGCAACGTCGGCGCAATCCTCAGACGCCTCACCTCCCTCAACCGAAACCTTGGCGGAACAGGACCGGATCGCCAAGGTCATGAAGGAACAGAGTTTTTGGTGGATTCTATTGATCTTCCTGGGGTTTGGCGTGGGCCTTTCCTTCACCCCCTGCGTTTTTCCCATGCTGCCGATTCTGTCGGGTATCATCGTTGGCCAGGGAAAGCACATTACCACCACAAGAGCCTTCCTTCTCTCTCTTAGCTATGTCATCGCCTCCGCCTTGATGTACACCGTATTTGGAATTCTGGCAGGTCTGTTTGGCGCAAATCTGCAGGCAGCTTTTCAAAACCCCTGGATTATCGGGGCTTTCAGCGCGGTGTTTGTATTGCTAGCGCTCTCTATGTTTGGCCTGTATCAACTGCAAATGCCACCCAGCTGGCAAACCAGGCTGGCAAATTGGCGCGGCGGCAAGGGCGGTGGCATTGTCAATGCTGCGTTCATGGGCGCTTTATCAGCCTTGATTGTCGGCCCTTGCGTCGCCGCTCCCCTGGCTGGCGCTCTGATTTATATCGGTCAAACCGGCGATGCCGTACTGGGTGGCGCTGCTTTATTTGCCCTGGGGATGGGGATGGGGCTGCCGCTGATTGCAGTTGGCACATCCGCCGGCAAGCTGCTGCCGAGGGCCGGGTTATGGATGAATGCCATCCGGGCGGTTTTCGGCGTCATTCTGCTGGGCGTGGCCATCTGGCTGCTGGAGCGTATCGTGCCGACCTCGGTGACCATGGTATTGTGGGCGTTGTGGCTGATCGGCCCCGCCATCTATTTGGGGGCAACCAGTCCCTTGCCTGAACGGGCGAGCCATTGGCAGCGGCTGGGCAAGGGACTGGGCATTGTCATGCTTACTTACGGAATTTTGCTGTTGATCGGCGTCTCTGCCGGCAGCAGGGATGTTTTACAGCCGTTGAAAATATTATCGGCCCGTGCCACACCGCAAAACATTCCTGAAGTGCAATTTCAGCGCCTCACTTCCTTGGAACAATTGACGCAGAAAATCTCCGCTGCCAAAAATCAGGGGCGCTGGGTAATGCTGGATTTTTATGCGGATTGGTGTATTTCCTGTAAGGAACTGGAAAACGGCACCTTTGCTCACCCCCAAGTTCAACAGGCATTACGGTCATTGATGACGTTACAGGCGGATGTGACCGCCAATGCCTCCTCCGAGAAGGCCCTGCTAAGGCGTTTTAACTTGATTGGCCCGCCCGCGGTCCTGTTTTTCACGCCCCAAGGCCAGGAATGCGCTGCTGCGCGGTTGATAGGCTATGTACCCCCAGAGCAGTTTTTGGAACACTTGAGGAAGATTCCTCAAAAATGTGTCTAGCCCGAGCCGGTTTACTTACTCAGGAAAAATAGATGAGACCTAAATGGTTATTGGTTGCTGCGGCGCTTGCCGCATTGGTGGCGGGCATCATCGTATCCATCCGCCTGAACGCGCCACAAAATCCGCCTCCCACCCTGCCAACCCTTCAAATACCAGACCTTCAAGGCAAACCACACCGATTGACCGAATGGCGCGGCAAAGTCCTGGTTGTGAATTTCTGGGCCACCTGGTGCGCGCCTTGCCGCCAGGAAATCCCCGACCTCAATAAATGGCAAAATGAATTTGGCGGCAAAGATTTGCAAATTGTTGGCATTGCGGTAGACAAGCCCGACTCCGTGACTGAATTCATTCGCGATGTCCCCATGGACTATCCGATACTTATCGCCGAAAAAACCGGATTAACCCTGGCTACGTTGATGGGCAATATTCTGGGCGTGTTACCCTATACCGCCATTTTTGACCGCAGCGGCAAGCTGGTGTATGGACACCCAGGCATTTTGGATGCCGGCACTTTTGATAAAAGAGTCAAACCCCTTTTACATTGAGCATGCTTAAAACGACTCGGCAAATCAAATCCTTTGAAGTGCCGGTATCTTAAAGAAAACATTACAGCAGTTTGCGCACGTTCTGGACAAAACCCGCTGATTTCTGCACAATACCAGGGATTTTAGCGTCCGTTACAGGCATCATGGCCCATATAACCGTATTAAATGGCCCCAACTTGAACTTACTTGGCACCCGGGAACCGGAAATTTATGGCGCCGATACCTTGGCCGATATAGAGCTGCGATTGGCCAAACTTGCTCAACAGCATCACCATCAGTTGAGTTTTTTTCAAAGCAATGCCGAACATGTGTTGGTGGAACATATCCACGAGGCCTGGCGGCAAAAGGTGGCCTTTATACTGATCAATCCCGCTGCCTTCACTCACACCAGCGTTGCTTTGCGGGACGCTTTTCTCGGCACCCAAATTCCCTTTATCGAAGTACATCTGTCCAATGTCCATGCCCGCGAATCCTTTCGCCATCATTCTTATTTGTCCGATATCGCCAAAGGCGTTATTTGCGGCTTGGGCGCCAAAGGGTATGAATATGCACTATTAGCCGCCATTCATCATATAAGCGAGCATTGAGGTTATGTATGGATATTAGAAAAATAAAAAAACTTATTGAAATCCTAGAAGAAACGAGTATTGCCGAAATAGAAATCCATGAGGGGGAAGAATCCCTCCGTATCAGCCGGGTCAGCGCTACCACTCAGATCATTACTCCCGCGGAAGCCCCCCCTCCACCCTCCCAACCGCAAGCCCCCAGCGAGGAAACAGCCCCCGTCGCCGAGGAAACTGAAGAAGTAGCAGGACACATTGTTCGCTCCCCCATGGTGGGTACTTTTTACCGCGCCCCCGCCCCAGGTGCAAAGCCATTTGTGGAAGTGGGTCACCATGTCAATGTGGGGGACACCCTGTGCATTATCGAAGCCATGAAAATCCTTAATCAAATCGAGGCGGACAAATCTGGCGTCATCACCAAGATTCTGGTGGAAAACGGCCAACCTGTGGAATACAACCAGCCTCTATTCGTCATCGAATAAATTCAGGTCAGTCAAGGGATTCATCATGCTCGATAAAATTGTGATCGCCAACCGGGGCGAAATTGCCCTGCGCATTTTGCGCGCCTGCCGGGAAATGGGCATCCGGACTGTCGCTGTCCATTCCGAAGCAGACCGGGATCTTAAACACGTTCTCATGGCGGACGAGGCTGTCTGTATTGGTCCGGCCCCGTCTTCCGATAGTTATCTTAATATTCCCGCCATCATCAGCGCGGCGGAGGTTACTGACGCGGTGGCCATTCACCCAGGCTACGGCTTTCTCTCGGAAAATGCCGATTTTGCGGAAAGGGTCATGCAAAGCGGCTTTATTTTCATTGGCCCAAGGCCGGATACCATCCGCCTGATGGGAGACAAAATCTGCGCCAAAGAGGCCATGCAACGGGCCGGTATCCCCTGTGTCCCAGGTTCCGACGGTCCTTTGGGGGACGACTACATGGAAAACTTGAAGCTGGCCAAGGAAATCGGCTTTCCCGTCATTATCAAGGCAGCCGGCGGTGGTGGCGGTCGCGGCATGCGGGTCGTTCATTCTGAAGCCGCGCTCATCAATGCCATCACCATGACCAAGGCTGAAGCAAGCAGCGCTTTTGGCAACGATCAGGTCTATATGGAGAAATTCCTCGAACGGCCGCGGCATATCGAATTCCAAATTCTGGCCGACAGCCACGGCAATGCTATCCATTTGGGAGAAAGAGACTGCTCGATGCAGCGGCGCCATCAGAAAGTCCTGGAAGAGGCCCCCGCCCCCGGACTGACGGAAGAGCAGCGCCGGGAAATCGGCGAACGTTGCGCGCAAGCTTGCCAGGAAATTGGTTATTTGGGTGCGGGCACCTTCGAATTTTTATATGAAGACGGGGAATTTTATTTCATTGAAATGAACACCCGCCTGCAAGTGGAGCACCCAGTGACTGAAATGGTCACTGGCGTCGATTTGGTCAAGGAACAAATCCGTATCGCCGCTGGTGAAGCAATGTCCTACACCCAAGAGGATATCGTCATGCGCGGTCACGCCATTGAATGCCGAATCAACGCCGAAGATCCCGATAATTTCATGCCATCCCCTGGCTTGATCGAACAACTTCACCTGCCCGGAGGGCCCGGCATTCGCGTGGATACCCATATTTATGCAGGCTACAAAGTGCCCCCTTTTTATGACTCGATGATTGGTAAACTGATTGCCCAGGGCGAGACCCGAAGCTGCGCCCTGGCAAGAATGCGCACTGCCTTAAATGAAACCATCATTACTGGCATCAAATGTAATATTCCGCTGCTCAGCAGAATTATTTCCGATAGTGGTTTCAAGGCGGGTGGCCAACATATTCATTACCTGGAAGACATGCTGGGCATGCGTGAATAGATAGCCGTGCCTTGGCAACAACTTTCCTGCGCTTTACCCGACAAGGCCGCCGAAAGCGTTTCTGAATTTCTCGAATCCCTCGGTGCGCTGGCGGTCACTTTGTCGGAATTAGGCAACGAAGCTTTGCTGGAACCCGCACCGGGCGAGACGCCTTTGTGGAAACAAACCCGGCTGACCGCTCTCTTCGACATGGAGGTCAATCTGGGAGAAATACGAGTTTTACTGGAGAAACACTTTCCTGCCACCTTGACTGATTTCTCCCGGGAAATATTGCAAGATCAGCCCTGGGAACGATCATGGCTGGAATATTTTCGGCCATTGTCTTTCGGCCGCCTTTGGATTTGCCCCACAGACCAACCGCCCCCGTCTCCAGAAGGCGTTCATCTGGTACTCGATCCAGGCCTGGCTTTCGGCACCGGCACCCATCCAACCACCGCTCTTTGTTTGGAATGGCTGGCCCAACAGGATCTCCAACATATAACCTTAGTGGATTATGGCTGCGGCTCTGGGATTCTGGCGGTTGCCGCATTGCTGCTTGGCGCACGGCAAGCCGTCGCTGTGGACATTGACCCCCAGGCCCTCACCGCAACCAAGGAAAACGCGGATAAAAACCGGGTAGCCAAGCAACTAATCTGCTGTTATCCTCAAGACATGCCTGACTTGACCGTGGACGTCGTTGTAGCCAATATCTTGGCCACACCTTTAATGGAATTAGCCCCTAAACTAACAAAAACACTATCGAGGGGCGGAAAGTTGGCTCTGTCTGGGATCATGGAAAACCAGATGGCAGATATCCAGCGCGTGTATAGTGGCCAGATTCAGTTTGAGGCTCCGATTTTCCGGGAGGGATGGGTTCTATTAACAGGGAAAAGAATTTGTTGATCCATGTATACACGTTGTATTAAATGCGATACCGTCTATCAAATCAGCGCCGAACAACTCCGTAGCGGACGGGGCGAGGCTATATGCACAGGTTGCACTATTATTTTCGGCGCATTGGAAAACCTGGGCGAGACACCCGAGGAAGCAGCCGAAGACCACTCATCATGTATTTTGGAGTTACCCGAGTTGGGCGCTAACGCTACCGTATCCACAGCCAATGAAGCATCGGATAAAAGCAAGCCCCAAAAAACCGACAGTCACCGCCCTGCCGAGCCTCCACCAAGACCCACTGTCGAGCAAGAATCACAGATCAAACCTTTTGATCCGGATGTCTTGCTTTCCATGGGGGCCAAGGAGCAGGAAAAAGACGAGGCAGAAGCCAGGGCCAGGCTGTACCGGATTTTGGCCACAGCAGCATTGGCGGTTTTGTTATTGGTACAGCTATTCGTCTATAAAAAGGACGAGCTGGCGCAAAACCCTCATTTCCGGCCTTGGCTAGAGAGTTTCTGCGGAATGGTGGGCTGCACATTGCCTCCCTTTAGCAACTTGGCTG
>JALSQY010000254.1 GCA_026985035.1 Methylothermaceae bacterium | reverse complement strand
GGGTATGACAAGGGTGGGCGGCTATTGGGATGGATCTTAATTAGCTGTCAATTTTTCCAGACGGCTCAAGTTTATCAGCGCCTCGACCCTGCCCTCTCCGCATATATCAAGCGCCGCCTGAAACTGGGTGCAGACGCTGGGGCGCTCGGGCTTGCCAAACAAACGACAACGATTGTCTTCGGTCAACTGAATGCAACGGACTCCGGCAGGCTTGCCTGCCGGCATACCCGGGATAGGGCTGGAAATAGAAGGGGCGATACAACACGCGCCACATCCAACGCGGCATTCCATAGTCATGAAACTTTGACCGGGTTACAATTGTTCTTATCATACAGCCGCGTCAAACACCATGCCAACCACTGTCACTGACCAAACCGTCATCCAACGATTACCCGCCGCTTTAGAAAAAAAGAAATTTTTAAAGAAAAGCTTCAAGGGGTTGGACTATTGCCACGCCATTGACGATTGGCAACACATTCCCCGCGGCACAACTGTATTTAACGACCAAGTCATTTTCGGCTATCCCCATATCGGCCGGGTGCTGGCGCTCGAAGCCGGTCTCAGAGCCCATTTTCAAGCACCCTTTTGGGTGGAAGAGAAAATCAACGGCTTTAACGTCCGTATAGTTCGAATCGAGAATCAAATTGTGGCGTTAACCCGGGGCGGATTTGTTTGTCCTTTTACGACGGACCGCTTGCCCGACCTGATGCCGCTAGCCATTTTCCAGCACCAACCGGAAATCGTTGTTTGCGCTGAAGTCGCCGGCCCTGACAATCCGTACCTGGAAAGCCATCCCCCTTTCGTCGAAACCGACGTCCAGTTGTTCATCTTTGACTTGATGAGAGTCGGGAAGCCCGCCTTCGTCCCCTACCAGGACAAACTCTCCCTGCTTGAAAAATACGCCCTGCCTTCGGTGCCCCGTTTTGGCCGGTTTGAAATCAACAGTGCAGAAAAAATCCGCAAGCTTATTATAGAGCTGCATCATCAATGGCATGAAGGTATCGTCTTCAAGGAAGATTCCGAGCGGGATCACCGGGCAAAATACGTTACCGGCAATTCCAATATCGATGATATCCGCGCCGCCGCCGATAACATGATGGAACTGCCACCGGAATATTTCACCAACCGCTTGCTGCGGCTGGCATTATTTCTGGAAGAAAACGGATTGACCGCATCCCCTGTCATGAAACAGGAGCTGGGAGCCGCCTTCCTGGAAGGACTCCACCGGGCAGTGGAACACTACCGCCAAGAACACAGGGTCTATACCACTTTCCGCTGCCGTTTCCGCAACAAAGAAAATGCCGAACTGATGCTTAATCACTTAAAACAGGCCAGTCGCCATATCAAAATCGTACAGCGCGGCCTCAAAATGGAAGGAAAGCATTGGCTCCTCGAATTCGACCGTATCTATCCCCACCTTACTGGCATGCTGGGAGATCTACTGTCAGGCCGAATGATATTCGACTAACTTCTCCATCACATGAAGCAAATTCTGGGGCATGATAATCTTAACACCTACCTTGTCCGCCCAGGTTCGAAGGCCTGCGTCCGCCGAGAGTAATACCCCATCCATTTCATAGGCCAGCAAAAGCACGTCCATATCCTCCCGGCTGTCTATGATTCCTTGCCGCAAAGCCTCCCGGTAACGGCCCCGCAAACGGTTAATGACCCGCCCCACGTCCTCTTCCGCACTACTGGCTGCCAGCATCTTGGCGTGCTCTTCCGCAATTCTCAAGCCCCGGTCGATACGGGTTCTTACTTCTTCGATAAATTCATATAATATTCCGGCCGGGATTTGGATATTGAAACGCCGGGGGGAACGGATTCTCACAACCGACTCGAATTCCGCGGGCACCCCAGTCTTTTCCCGCATCAGCAGGAGTTCGTCATAAACGGAACTGGGCATGTAAAACTCGGCCCCGGTTTTGTGGGCGAGACTCAAAAAAGCATGCATGGCGACTAACGGTTCTTCCCCAAACTGGGAATAAACGTCTGGATTGGTAAAAATGCTAGTATCGAGAATAAAGCGGTCCATTCAGTCTCCGTTGTACTAAAATTTATAAAATACTCTTTTGCTAGTGAAACTGCCATGCCTACTTACGACTATTTTTGCAAAGCCAATCAATTAACGGTTGAGGTTCGCCACCGGTTGGACGAGACCATTAAGACCTGGGGTGAACTCTGTCATCTGGCGGGAATAGCGCCAGGCGACACCCCCCTGGATGCACCTGTAGAGAAGCGCATCAGTGGAGCTAACGTTATTTCCAGCGCGACCCTGAAAAACCCCGACCCTGGCTGCAACAAGGGAAACTGCAGCCAACCTACAGCAGGATGCTGTGGTGGCGGCGCATGTGCCATGGGAAACGATGTTTAAGTGGGAACTGGAGCGGGTGATGGGAATCGAACCCACGTTCTCAGCTTGGGAAGCTGATGTTCTACCATTGAACTACACCCGCAA
>JALSQY010000253.1 GCA_026985035.1 Methylothermaceae bacterium | reverse complement strand
CCACTGCTGACAGCAATGCAATGGGCAACGCCCACGTAATCGGCCAGCTTCCGTTCAAGTTCAGCCACTTCGGGGCCAAGCACGTAACGGCCATGACGAAGCACGGTTTCCATGCTTCGCTCTAACTGTGGCCTCAGTCTTGCCTGTTGAGCGGCAAGATCAAGGAACGGCATGGACTGGCCTGTCTCTTCCCACTCCAGCCAAGTCAAAGCCTCGTGGGGAGTCAGAACCGGCTTTTCCCCCAGAGCATCGAAATGTTCATCCCCGCTGACGATGCAAGTGCTGTCCGCGGGAAGGCTGCGGGCAGCCGCGGCAACCTGGGCCTGAACCGGATGGCGGGCGCGTAACCACACTTCCTGTTGCTCAAAACCATGATCGGTCAGGATTTGCGTCTGCGCCAACAGTGTCTCCCATAATGGTTGCTTCTGCTCCAGGCTTAATTCAATTTCACGAGCCAAATAAGACAAGGTAGCTGCCGTGATCCAAACCCTGGCGCCGGATGCAGAAGCTTTTGAGAGCAACATTGAAACGTCCGGGGAACCCTCCACCAGCCACGCCATTGCCAAATCGGGAGCCAGCACCAGATGTTTTTGAACTTTTGCCACGCTTCAGATTCTCTTGTCTAAATTCTTGCCGGCATAATGGACACTTTCACCGCCATCGCGCACAATAAGTTCATGTACGTTACCCAATTTGCCCAGCCTGGGCAACATCACCACCAATGAGTCCTTTTCACCCTGCCGTCGCCCGATGGTTCCGGGACAACTTTGACTCCCCCACCGCCTGCCAGCGGCGGGCGTGGAAAGCTTTAAAAAAAAACCGGCACGCCTTGATCGCCGCTCCCACTGGCTCAGGGAAAACCCTGGCGGCCTTTCTCTCCGCCATTGACCATCTGGTCGAACAAGCAGCCGCAGGGGCTTTGCCAACAGGTGTCCAAGTCGTCTATGTCTCCCCCCTCAAAGCTCTCAGCCACGATATCGAACACAACCTGGCCGGGCCCCTGGAAGCCATCCAGAAAACACTTTTTGAATCAGGGGTGTCCCACCCGCCCATCCGCGCCCAATGCCGCACCGGTGATACCCCGCAGGCAGTTCGAACCACGATGGCCAAACACCCGCCCCATATTCTGGTCACCACCCCCGAATCCCTTTATATCCTGTTGACTTCAGACAGCGGCCGGCGAATGCTCGGATCCACACGTACGGTGATTATCGACGAACTCCATGCCCTGATTGGCAACAAACGGGGCGCCCATCTGGCTTTATCCCTGGAACGGCTGCAACATCTTTGCAACCACCCTCTCACCCGAGTCGGCCTGTCCGCCACCCAGACACCCCTGGAAACCGCCGCCCGCTTTCTTCTCGGATCGAATATTCCTTTGGATCAATGTGAAATAATCGACAGCGGCCACTTGCGCCAACTGGATTTGGATATCGTCTTGCCGGACCTGCCGCTGGAAGCCGTCCTCTCCCAAGAAGCCGCCAAATCCCTCTATGACCGCATGGCCGAGATGATTCGCCTGCACCGCACCACCCTGGTTTTCGTCAATACCCGGCGGCAGGCGGAACGGGTGGCGCGGGCATTGAGTGAGCGGCTGGGGGAAGAACACGTTACCTCTCATCACGGCAGCCTCTCCCGTCCGCAACGTCTCGACGCCGAAAAGCGGCTGAAGTCGGGACGACTCAAAGCTCTGGTCGCTACAGCCTCGCTGGAACTGGGCATTGATATCGGAGATGTGGACCTGGTCTGCCAACTGGGCGTCACCGACTCAGTCGCCACCTTTTTGCAGCGGGTGGGCCGGGCTGGCCACAGTCTGGGAAAAACGCCCAAGGGCCGCCTGTTTCCCACCAGCCGGGATGAATTGATTGTCGCCTTGGCCTTGATCGACGCCATCCAGCGGCGGGAATTGGAACCCTGCCAAATCGTCTCCCGTCCTTTGGATGTACTGGCCCAGCAACTGGTCGCCATGGCTGCTTGTGAAGATTGGCAGGCGGAGACCTTATTCGATTGTGTCCGCCGGGCCGCTCCTTACCATGACTTATCCAGGGACACGTTCGACGATATCATCCAAATGCTCGCCAACGGTTATGCCACGCGCCGGGGGCGACGCGGCGCATATCTCCATTACGACGCCATTCACCGGCAAATCAAAGCCCGCAAGGGCGCCCGCTTGACTGCCATCACTTGCGGCGGCGCCATTCCCGATACGGCGGATTACCGGGTAATCCTCGAGCCTTCCGGGGAATGCATCGGCTCGGTGGACGAGGATTTCGCCGTGGAAAGCCTGGCTGGTGATATTTTCCAACTGGGTAACAACAGTTGGCGGGTTTTGCGGCTGGAACAAGACAGCCTGCGGGTGGAAGATGCCCAGGGCCTGCCACCGAGCATCCCGTTCTGGTTCGGCGAGGCGCCAGGGCGCAGCGATAGGCTGGCGGCGGCGGTTTCCCGCTTGCGGCAACAGATTTTTCAGGCCGGCCTCGAAAACGCTCACCATCATTTGCGCCAAACCCTCCCGCTCAACCCGGAAGCCATCCGCCAAGCCGTGGAATATCTGGCGGCGGCCGGCAACGCCCTCGGCGCCATGCCCAGTCAGAAAAATATAGTGATGGAGCGGTTTTTCGACGAAGCCGGCGACCTCCATCTTATCATTCACAGCCCCTTCGGCAGCCGGATCAACCGGGCATGGGGACTGGCCTTGCGCAAACGCTTCTGCCGCGGCTTCAACTTCGAGCTTCAGGCCGCCGCCACCGAAGATGCCCTGCTCCTATCCCTCGGCGCGGGCCAAAGTTTTCCCCTCGAATCGGTCCAGGATTTCTTAAAAAGCGAGAGTGTCCGCCACCTTCTGATCCAGTCCCTTTTGGACAATCCCATGTTTACCGTCCGCTGGCGCTGGAACGCCACCATCTCCCTGGCGGTGCGGCGCTTCCAAAACGGCCGCAAGACGCCGCCCTATCTGGTGCGAATGCAAGCGGAGGATCTGGTCACTGCGGTATTTCCCGAACAACTGGCTTGCCTGGAAAATATCCAGGGCGACCGTGCCATCCCCGATCATCCCCTGATCCAGCAAACCCTGGATGATTGCCTCCATGAAGCCATGGATATCGAAGGGCTAGAGCGTATTCTGAAGGGAATCGAAACAGGGGCCATCACCGTCATTCCCAAGGAAACCGTGGAACCTTCCCCCCTGGCGGCGGAAATGCTCAGCGCCAGGGTCTATACCTTCATCGATGGCGCGCCCCTGGAAGAACGCCGGGTCAGGGCAGTCTCCCAGCGCCGTTGGATTGATCCCCGCGAAGCCGGGGACTTGGGCAGACTGTCTCCCGAAGCCATCACCAAAGTCAAACAAGAAGCCCAGCCGGTTGTTGACAATCCGGATGAACTCCACGACGTTTTACTCGTGTCCGGTTACCTGGTAGAACACCAAGCCGCCTCTCCCTGGCGCAAGTGGCTGGACGATTTATGCGCGCAAGGCCGGGCCGCGCGGTTGCCCCTGTCTGGCCACACCCTATGGATTGCCGCCGAACTGTGGCCTTCATACCGAGCGCTTTTTCCCGGCGGCACCCCAGAACCGATGCCTCGATTGCCCCCTGAACTTGCCGAGGCTCAGTGGACAGCCGAAACGGCCTTGACGGAAATCCTCCGCGCCCGCCTCTCTTGCTCCGGACCTGTCCAAACCAACACATTGGCCAGCGAGTTGACATTGCCCTCCACCGATATCGAGCAGGCTCTCATCCACCTGGAACAGGAAGGTGTCATTCTGCGGGGAGACTTCGGCTGGTGCGAACGGAGCCTTTTGGCCCGGATTCACCGCCTGACGTTGAAATCCCTGCGCGAAGCTGTCCAACCCGTCTCCGGCGCTCAATTCTTGCGCTTTTTACTGCGCTGGCAGCACCTTCACCTGGACAACCGCTTGCAAGGCCAACAAGCGCTTACTGAAGTGCTCGCCCAACTGGAAGGTTTCGAAGCCACCCCAGATACCTGGGAGCGGGAAATCTTGCCTGCCCGGATTGACGGTTTTCAAGCCGATTGGCTGGATCGCTTGTGCTTGTCGGGCAAATATACTTGGCTACGGCTATCGCCATCGGGCAAACGCACCCCCATGAAAACCCTGCCCATTGCTTTTATCGCCCGCCGCCACATCAAGCTGTGGCGCAATCCCGGTGCCTTGAAAGCGCCGGGGAACCCTCTAAGCCTGCGGGTTCTGGAAACCCTGGCAAAAGAAGGCGCACTGTTTTTTGACGAACTGCAAGACCTTTGCCACTTGCTGCCGCCGCAACTGGAAAATGCACTCTCCGAACTGATCGCCCTCGGCTGGATCAGCGCCGACGGCCTGGACGGATTGCGGGCCCTGCTGCTGCCGGAAACGAAGAAACGCCGCTACAAACGCCAACTCAATACACTGGAAAATAGTGGGCGCTGGCAACGGTTCCCCAGCACGGCCATTGAGGAAGAAACCAGTCTCGAACACAAGGCCAGGAAGTTACTGAAACGTTACGGCATCGTTTTCCGGGCCCTGGCAGCAAGGGAGCCGGCCATGCCGTCCTGGTTGCTATTGGTGAGAATTTACCGGCGCCTGGAAGCGCGGGGAGAAATCCGCGGCGGGCGTTTTATTGCGGGGCAATTCGGCGAGCAATTCGCCTTGCCGGAAGCGGTGGCAATGTTGCGCAGGGCCGGCAAACCCAATCAAGATCCGCCGGTTATCATTTCGGCCGCCGATCCGCTCAATTTAAGCGGGATACTGAGCCCAGCCAAGCCAATCCCCAAACCCAGCGGCAAAATCAAAATCGAGAACGGCGTCTTGACGTCACTGCAGCAATTGAAAACACCCGCGTAACCTTCCGCCACCGGCCGGCACGTTTCCACCAAACATAGTTCCATTCCGGTATCCTCTTCGCCATAAACATCCCATTCCAGTGCTTCACCGCTGCGACGGTACATCTCCCCCCTGATTTTATCCGGGGATACCGATCACACGGCCAGCAGCTCAAACCATTGTCACGAATCATCTTCCACCTATCAGTTCTGGTGGAGGGATCCGGGAAGGCCGCTCCGGGCCTGAATTTACGGACGAATTCCGGTCCGGCAGCCCTCCCGGACCCCGAAAAAGCAAATTGACAGGTATTGATAAAGAATCACAAAAACACTTTCGGAATCAGCCATTTCAGCAGCCCTGTCACCACCACTATCCCCACCACATTCAATACCAGCCCGGTCTTGACCATTTCCCATACCCGTACCCGGCCGCTGCCGAATATGATCGCGTTAGGTGGTGTGGCCACAGGAAACATAAAGGCGCAAGAAGCAGAAACCGTGGCCGGCAGCATCAACCAGACAGGATCCACTTGCAAGGCTCTGGCCAAAGACGCAAGTATCGGCAACACCAATTGGGTGGTCGCGGTATTGGAGGTAAGTTCGGTAAGGAACGTCATCCCGCCAGACACGGATGCCATCAAACCCAACCGGCTGGCCCCCGCCAAACCTTGCAATTGCGATGCAATCCAGGCAGATAAGCCGCTGTGCTCAAATCCAGATGCCAGGGCAAAGCCGCCACCAAACAGAATCACCACCGGCCAGGGCAATCTCATGAAAACGGCTTGATCCAATAGGGTCGTCCTTTGGCCAGTCTCATTCCGGGCCGGCACAAAAAACAACACCGTGGCCATGGCGATGGCGACCGTGCCATCATCCACCAGCTTTCCAAAAGCAAGCCACTGCTGCCAACCGGGCAGATGGAAGCCATTCATAGTCACGCCCTTTCGACTGATCCACAACAGCGCAGTGACCGCAAATACCAATGCAACTGACTTTTCCTCATTGCTGATTTTGCCTTGCAGGGCCCGTTCCTGAGCAACAATGGTTTCCAACCGGTCGATTTTTGGGAACTTACGAAGGTAAACGCCCCACAGATAAAAGACCAATACCACCAACATGGTCATACCCACCGGCAAACCGATCAGCATCCAGCGGAGGAAATCCACCTCCTCCCCCACGGTTTCTTCATACAACCTGGCAAAAACCAGGTTGGGCGCTGTCCCTACCAAGGTCATCATCCCGCCAATGGAAGCTGAATAGGCAATCGCCAACAGCAGCACGACGGCAAACCGGTGGGAGGCTTGCGGCCCCAGCAGCTCCTCAAAACGGGTCAAAATCGCCAAGGCGATGGGCAGCATCACCAAAGTGGTGGCGGTGTTGGAAATCCACATGGATAAAAATGCAGTGGCAGCCATGAATCCAATCATCAAAGAGACTGGCTTGCCCCCGAACCAAGTGAGAACCGCCAGCGCAATACGGCGATGCAGTTGCCAGCGTTCCATGGCCTGGGCGATCAAAAACCCGCCCAACAGCAGAAACACGGTGGAGTTCATATATTTGGCCGCCACGGCCTTGGTGGCGGCGATGCCAAACAAAGGGAAAAGCACAAGGGGTAACAAGGCGGTGGCGGCTAGGGGGATCGCCTCGGTAATCCACAGCAGTGCCATCAGTATGGCTATCGCTGCCATGTAGCCAGTTTGAGGGGATTCGCCCAGTCTCAGACTGACAACCAGTCCTGCAAAAATGACCAGGGCGGCACCGAGAATGAGAGATTTCACATGGAAGAATGGAATTTCGGGCTCAGTTCATGCACCGCTTCCACCATCGCCTCCACATGGGCGGGATCCACATCCGGCGAAATACCGTGCCCCAGATTGAACACATGACCGCTGCCCTCTCCAAACCCTTCCAGAATGCTGCCGACCTTGCGCCGGATAGTCGCCGGAGAAGCGTACAAAGCCACAGGGTCAAGGTTGCCCTGCAAGGCCACTTGCCACCCAACCCGCTGGCGGGCTAGGCGGATATCGCAGGTCCAATCCAGCCCCAACCCATCGAAACCGGCCTGGGCCATCGCTTCCAGCCATTGCCCGCCACCCTTGGTGAATAAAATCACGGGAACGGTTTGCCCCGCTTGAGCCGTTTGCAACCGTTGGCGGACCTTTTCGGCGGCTTTCAAGGAGAAATTCAGGTAATCTTCGGTGGTCAACATGCCACCCCAGGTATCGAAAATCATGACTGCTTGCACGCCAGCGCCGATTTGGGCATTCAAATAGTCGGCGACGGCAATAGACAGCTTGTCCAACAAAGTGGCCATCAAATCCGGCGCGTCGTAAAGCATTTTCTTGACCTGCTTGAAATCGCGGCTGCCGCGCCCTTCCACCATATAGGTCGCCAAAGTCCAGGGACTGCCGGCAAATCCAATCAAGGGAGCCTTTCCGGCAAGCTCACGGCGGATCAACCGTACCGCGTCGGTCACGTAACGTAGTTCAGTTTCGGGATCGGGAATGGGTAAATTTTCAATATCGGCAGCATGCCGCAACGGCCGTGCGAAGCGCGGGCCTTCCCCTTCGGCGAAGGACAGGCCAAGCCCCATGGCATCGGGAATGGTGAGGATGTCAGAAAACAAAATCGCCGCATCCAGACGGAAGCGCCGCAGCGGCTGGAGAGTAACTTCACAAGCCAATTCAGGATTGGTGCATAAATTCATGAAACTGCCTGCCTGTTCCCTTACCTTGCGGTATTCAGGCAGATAACGGCCCGCCTGACGCATGAACCAGACAGGCGTCCGGGGCACCGGACGGCGCAACAGGGCATCAATCAAACAGTGGTTTTTGTTCATAGTCATTCCAACATTTCAAGGCGTCATGGCAGTACGGATTTCCTTTTGTATCGCCCGCACCCGTCTGAGCCAAGGGCTTCCCAGCGCCGGTGGCAGGCGTTTGATAGCTTGTTTGGCTTCTATCTCGTCAGAATAGACGCCGTAAACCAACGAATACCAATCCTTGCCCAGGCGTTTTTTCCGGTACACCGCCAATGATCCAAGATGCGCATAGCGTTTGGCGAATTTGAGTAGATCCTCGGGTTGGTCAAAAGCAGCTATCTGGAGCGTGTAATGGGAAGGGTTTTGAGCCAGCAACCAGGCGCGATCCTTCAGCCCCAAGGATGCCAATTTCACCGCCAACGGCTCAAGCGGCTTTTCCGGCAAGGCAGGGTCAGGGGATTCCAGCCCTTGTGGCACCATCTTGGCCGGTTCCCTAGGCACCTCGGCGGGAACTTGGATACGCCCTGTCAAAGCTTGTTTTTTCGCGCTTCCACTGGATTGTGTTTCTGGCTCGGGATCATGGAGGGAAATTTGCTTTGCCTTGGTTTTGTCCTCCGCGGCTTTCTTACTCACAGAGGATGGTGCAAGTATTTGCTTCGCTGGGCTCTCATCGGGCTGTTCAGCCTCCGGGGCCATTGGGGGCAGGTTATTTTCAGCTGGAGCCGGGGCTTGTTTTTCAACCGGAGGTGACGCAGATTCGGCTAATGGGAGGGTTTCCCCAGCGCCACCGGCTGAAACAGTGGCGGAATGTTCCATTTTGGGTGTTGAGGATTGATACCACCAGGTCATGCCAATGATGGCCAAACCCAGCACTGCCAACCCGAAATAAACCGGTTTGGCCATGGCCCGGTGCCACTGGATGGGAAGCGTACCTTTGCATTCTTGGGTCAGTTTGATGATCTTTGCGGGCACCCCATGGGAATCCCGGTAAATCCGCTGACAGATTTCTTCCGTGACGGGCTCGGCTGAACGATGGCTCTTGCTCCACAGCGAGCGGACAAATGCACTACACTGGCTTTCCGTCAGGGGAGGAAGATCGATGACGTGGGCTTGCTCCACTGCCCAAGGATCGGTCATCGCCTTTACGTGCAACTCGTCCGGCCGTAATGCAGCCAGCAAACGCAAAACAGAATATTGGGATACGAAACGGCATACAGCGTCCAACACTCCCGGTATCAAACATCCGCCGTTATCCAGGGCCAGCACCACTATTCGCCCATCCCGTTGCAGATTTGTCAATGCTCGTGGCAAGGCTTGGCCGGTTTCAATTATAGCGTCTTTCTCCATTCCCAA
The DNA here is from genome assembly GCA_026985035.1 of Methylothermaceae bacterium. GTDB lineage: Bacteria > Pseudomonadota > Gammaproteobacteria > Methylococcales > Methylothermaceae > Methylohalobius. The sequence continues at coordinate 2,506 of JALSQY010000253.1, read as the reverse complement.
GAACCGCCCCAAAGCCACCTGAATTTGCTCGAAGTTGAGCTGCGGGGTGCATTCCAGCCTGCACACGCGCCAGGCTTCAGGCGCAAATTCTTGCAGACACTGAAGAAACGTCGATTTGCCAATACCATCAGGTCCTGTCAGCAGTAACGGTTGATTCAGGTTGACGAGCAAATGTAAGAGCAGATCAAACTTTTGCTTGCGTTCCGGGGAAAGGTAGTTGAATGAGTCAGAGATCGTCTCTTTTTCTTTCAACTCTTCCTGAAGACGGCTGTATTCATCTACCATATTCACTGAGAGTCGCTTGCAAATGCTCAATAGGAACAGGTTGAGGCAGGGCGGCATGGCCGATGGCTTCAAGCAAAATCAAGCGGAGCTTGCCGTCAATATTTTTTTTGTCGACAGCCATCAGTTCCAGAAAACGATCGCTGTCCAGGGATTCAGGCGGAGATGCGGGCAACCCTGCCCGGCTTATCAGTTTTTCGATACGTTCCACCTCTTCCGGCTGCAGCCAGCCCAGCCGCATGGACAGATCCGCCGCTTGACACATGCCAATGGCAACCGCTTCCCCATGCAGATATTCCCCATAACCAGTCCCGGTTTCAATGGCATGGCCAAACGTGTGGCCAAAATTCAAAATGGCGCGCAGCCCTGACTCCCGCTCGTCTTCGGCCACCACATCGGCTTTGTTGATACAGCTGCGCTCGATGGCAAACGCCAAGGCATCATCATCCCGCGCCAACAGAGTCTCCATGTTTTTTTCCACCCAGCAAAAAAAATCCGCATCACGAATCAAGCCATATTTGACGACTTCGGCAATCCCGGCCCTGAACTGGCGATCATCCAGGGTCGCCAGAACCTGGGTATCGGCAATCACGCATTGAGGTTGATAAAAAGCGCCAATCATGTTTTTGCCTTTGGGATGATTGACGCCAGTTTTACCGCCAACCGAGGAATCCACTTGCGCCAGCAGTGTCGTGGGTATCTGGATAAAAGAAATCCCCCGTTGATAACATGCCGCCGCGAATCCCACCGTATCGCCGATAACACCGCCTCCCAGGGCAATCAAGGTGGCGTTACGGCTGAAACGAAGATCCATCAATGCATCGAAGATACGATTAACCGATTGCATATTTTTGTAAATTTCCCCGTCAGGCAGAATCACGGTTTCTGTGACCGGAGCTTTTAAAGCATCCATCACCCTCGCAAGATATAAAGGGGCTATGGTTTCATTGGTGACTACCATTACCTGATTGGAGTGCAGATGCTTGTTGACCAATGCGCTTTTATCCAACAGATGGGAACCGATATAGATGGGATAACTGCGCTTGCCCAGGTCAATGTTGACAGTTTTCATTGGAGCGATTTTCGTGTGAATGTTGATAGACCTTGAGAATTTTTTTAGCCGCCGTGCGGCTGGAGCAAATGCCGGTATCGATGGTTAAATCAGAGATTGAAGCATATAGAGGACCCCTGACCTCCATCAGTTCCCGTAGCCGTTTTCCTGGATTGGGCACATTGAGCAGCGGCCGGTTGCCATCTTTGCGGGTTCGCAGAATTTGTTTCTCCACTGGACAACGCAGATACACAACAAAGCCGTTCTGGGTCAATTTTTGGCGATTTTCCGGCCTTAAGATAATGCCCCCACCGGTGGCCAACACAACACCTTTTAATTTGACCAGTTCGCTAAGAACTTCGCTTTCCCGCTTGCGGAAACCTTCCTCACCTTCGTATTCAAAGATCACCGGAATAGAAACGCCGGTTCTGGCTTCGATTTCCTTATCACTGTCATAAAATTCCCGCCCCAAAGCATTTGCCAGGAGACGGCCGATGGTTGTCTTACCCGCCCCCATGGGGCCCACTAGATAAAGGTTATTGTTACGCCGCATAAATGGTCAGCCAAATAAAAAGGCCGGGGCAAGCCCGGCCTTGACAGAAAAGCGATAAACCTATTGTCAGTTAAGCCGCTGAGCCCGGATCAATTTGAACAATAGCTTACCATTTTCTTTGAACATCCGCAGGTCTCCCGAGTAGTAGCGGCCATTCAGCTCCGCGCTTGGGATATGCACTACATCTTCTTCGAGACTTGCCTTCATCGCTTCCCGTTGTAGGGATTGTGTATCCATGACTTCTTGTTTGGGACCTAAAGCATCGGCTCTGAGCAACTCGAACATAATTTCATCGCCGCGTTTAAACATGCGAAGTTCAGCGGAATACTCCATGCCATTGGCTTCAACCACCGGGACGTATAGCACATCCCCCAGGAAGGTGGAACGGTTGGCCTGGGAACTGGCGCTTTCCACGGGAGCAATAGAGGGTGTCAATTGCGTTTGCACGATTCTCAAAGCGTATTGATCGTCACTAAAAGGGAAAATGACGATTTTTTGTTCCTGAATCTTGATCGATTCGCCATTTTGATCTTTACCACATTCTTTTTCTTCCTTGAGGATAACGCTACCATCATCATCCCGCTTCAAGGGGGAAGAAATTACGATAAAGTATTCACCGG
>JALSQY010000252.1 GCA_026985035.1 Methylothermaceae bacterium | reverse complement strand
TCCCCATATACCCGAGCAATATGAATGGCGCTTTTCCCTTTGATATAACCAACCACCTGGGAAACAGCATACTTTGGCGGAATACTAATCAACAGTCGAGTCGACCGGGGCAATAAATGCCCCAGCCGCTCACAGATCCAGACGTGAGCCTCTCGACTCATCCGGCTCCTGTTATTCCAATCGCCGGCCTCAGACCCAGCAACTGCCAGTGCGGGAACAGATCGGGCTGCCGTTTCGCAACAGCACCTAACCAGTAATGCGCACGACGCGGCCGTCTCCTCAGCTTCTTGTATTTCCGGGTAGCCCATTTCACCAGCTTCCTGTTCAGGTTGTAGAAGGTCGGATACAGCGCCGATTTGTAGAAATGCCCAAAGTAATTGATCCAGCCACGAAGCTTGGCGCTGAACATGCGCGACAAATCATCAATCGATTTATCGCTTCGGTTCTGTAGACGCCATCCCCGGATTTCTTTCCGGATGGCCTTTGCCGACGAAGGACTGATGGCCGGCAGCATTTGCACAAACTTCCGTCCTTCACGTGTCACCGCGGTTCTAAGCCGAAACTCATAGCCCAGAAACTCGAACTTGCTCACCGGATAGGCAATCCCGGGCCTATTCGCTTTGCAGCACACGATCTTACTCTTCTCTGGATGTAGCTCCAGACCGCATTCCTTGAAACGCCTTTCCAACACCTCTTGCAACCGCTGCGCATCCCGCAAGGTCGAGCAATGCACAACGGCATCGTCCGCATATCTTGCAAATCGCAGCCGTGGCTCATGGACAGCCATCCACTTGTCGAATACGTAGTGCAGGAACAAATTCATCAACAGCGGACTGATGACACCACCCTGCGGTGTACCTCTGGTCCGTTGCTCAATCATGCCATCCGGATGCTGCATCGGTGCGGTCAGCCATCTTTCGATGTACAACAGCACCCACTCACTGTCCGTATGTTTCCTCAGCGCTCGCATTAACAACGCATGGTCTATATTGTCAAAGGCTCCCTTGATATCGAACTCATACAGCCAGCCATATCGCCAGCATCTCTGCCGGGTCTTCGACACAGCCTGTATAGCCGACTTGCCGGGACGATAGCCATAGGAGTCCTCGTGAAAGCACGGTTCCAATATCGGTTCCAGATGCATCTTCACCACCGTTTGGGCTATTCGGTCTGACAGCGTGGGAATTCCCAACACTCTTGTCCCGCCCAAACGCTTCGGAATCGTTACGGCCATGACCGCTGGTGGCAGATAGCTGCCCGATGTCAGCCGATTCCAGATCTTGTACAGATTCCCTTTCAGGTCTTGCTCAAAATCTTCGGTCGTCTGGCCATCTATGCCCGCGGCACCCTTGTTTGCCTTGACACGCTGATAAGCCTGCCAGACAACTTGCTTGGAAATATCATACGATCTTGCCATCTCCTACGACTCCTCCCACAATGGTTGGTCGTACTCGGTGGCTGAATAACTCAACCCCTTCGCTTCTCTCCCCATTACGGGAGTTTCAACACTACTACGGGTTGATCCGCCCCTGTGCCCTGCATCAGCTCTCGATCTCGCAGGGGCTGCCTGCTCGACCTTGCACTTTCTCATCAGGACGACAGGTTCCCAAGTTCCGTATGCAGGCCTGTCTGGCACTCACGCCACCTTCACGCCAGCCACCGCCCGATCGATAATCAGGTTATCTTCGAACTCATCCCGGAACATACACAAAATCCCGGTTTTGATGGCAGTTTGGACCATTATGACGCCTCAGCAGTGGTTCATTTGCATTCGTCTTTACCAGACTCATCTGACGTGTCTCCACGCCTTTTCTCCTGACGCTTCTCACCCCGGCTCTTTACCGGAGCAACTCAGGAGCGATTTGGACCCAGCTCCTGAAAACCGAGTCCGAGGGGCCTTCCCTCATCCTACATACAGCATGTGGCTTCTCCCTCCTTGAGGCCGCCACTTCTTGGCGCACTGTGAACATGATCAACCATCAGATGCCCTTCTTCGATCCTGCTTTCCTTTTGCCGGGCCAGTTCGCGAAAAACCTCCCCCAAATACCTCCTCAGCTACCCATAGAGGCTCTTTCTTCGGCATTTCGGGATAAAAATAACATGGTATTTACACTCCCACTTGGAGTGCCTTACGCTCTTGTATCCGTCCATCGGGATTCTCCTCTGTTGTTTGCTTGGCGGCTCACGACCCGGAGTATTTCCGATGGACTCCCGGATTTGTCAAACTTTTACTGTCTCCCCGGCAAAGCCGGGGGATTTCCCCATTTGGTTAACCCGGCAACAATATATATCGCATTCAGGGCTTCAGGCAGGTGCCGGAACAAGGCACAGTGCGCAGGCAAGGGTCGTTCCCTTGCCAAGGTCGCTCCAGTGCATCCATGCACTCGCGACACTTGGACATCCTGTCCAGCGCGCTGGAACGCAGGTCCGGCGCCTGCCTGACGCCCCTCACCCTATGATATTCAAAGACAGGCC
>JALSQY010000251.1 GCA_026985035.1 Methylothermaceae bacterium | reverse complement strand
ACGATGTGGACCAATATAACTACTAGCCGACGGCAAGGACAAACCCGCGAGGGTTTGTCTGAAGGAAGCCCGAGCGCAAACGTGCGAGCCGACGGACAGGAACTGCATAGAAGGCCTGATCCCCGGGCGAGTCAGCACAAGATGACGAAGCCCGCCAGGTGCAGGGGATAGGGTAAATGCAGCGATTGTGCACGGAAAGTTCATGTTCTTATCCGGGGAGATCTGTTCCACAGGCGGCCTGTGGGTCTATGGGAGTCGGACTGAGGCCCCACCCGAAAGGGTGGGAAGGGCCACCGAACCCTAAGGGCACTGTGGTGGCTATGGGAGCCGGACTGAGGGCCAGTGCGAAAGCACTGGAATCACCACCGGACCCTACCGCGACCCGGGCAGCGCGCCTTTCGGTAACGGCGGGCGTGACGGGGCAGAAGTCAGCAGAGGCCATAGTAACCACGTCGCCCGGGATCGGTGTCGGGGTGAAGGGCCGAACACGAGAAGACAGGGAGGAGCCATGAGTCACTCGCAGACGTTTGAGAACCCGACCGGGGGAGACGGCTTGCGGCGTGGCCTCATGCAGCCAGCCCTGCACGATGATCTGATGGCGCGGATTCTGGACAGTGGAAACCTGCAACGGGCATGGAAGCGGGTGAAGGCCAACCGGGGTGCCCCCGGTATCGACGGGATGACCGTCGAGGACTTTCCCGAGTTTGCACACACCCACTGGCCAAAGATCCGCCAAGCCCTGCTCGATGGCAGCTACACGCCCCAACCGGTGCGACGGGTGATGATCCCCAAGCCCGGTGGCGGGGAAAGGATGCTTGGGATTCCCACGGTCACCGACCGGGTGATCCAGCAGGCCATTGCGCAAGTCTTGGGGCCGATCTTCGATCCTGATTTCTCGGATTCGAGTTTTGGCTTCAGGCCAGGGCGCTCCGCTCATGGAGCACTGAGACAGGTACAACAGTTTATCGGTGAAGGCTATCGCATCGCCGTCGATCTGGACTTGGCGAAATTCTTCGACAACGTCCAGCATGATGTCCTGATGGCCCGGGTGGGCAGGAAGGTTCGCGACAAGCGGTTGCTCTCTCTGATCGGCAGGTACCTGCGGGCGGGCGTACTGGTCGGCGAGCAGTTCGAGGCTACGGAAAAGGGTACGCCCCAGGGCGGTCCCCTTTCCCCGCTGCTTGCCAATATCCTGTTGGATGATTTGGACAAGGAACTGGAACACCGGGGGCACCGGTTCGTCCGCTATGCGGACGATCTGCTGATCCTGGTGAAAGGCCCCAGGGCGGGTCAAAGGGTCAGGACCAGCGTCACACGTTTCCTGACCCAACGGCTCAAACTGAAGGTCAACGAGTCCAAAAGCCGGGTCGTGAAGATCAACCACTGTGAGTTTCTCGGGTTTACCTTTCGGGGAACCAAACTGCGCTGGTCGGACCGAGCCTTCGAGGACTTCCGCCATCAGCTCCGCCGGTTGACCGGTCGAAGCTGGGGCGTCTCGATGGATTACCGGCTCAGGAAACTCGCCCAGTATGTCCAGGGTTGGATGGGATACTTCGGTATCTCCGACTACTACCGCCCGATCCCCGAACTGGACCAGTGGTTGCGGCGGCGTATCCGCATGTGCTATTGGAAACAGTGGCGTAAGGTGCGGACCAAGGTTCGCAACCTGTTGGCCCTGGGAACGGGCAAACGCCAAGCAATTCTGACCGCCATGAGCAGCAAAGGCTACTGGCATTTGTCCAGGACGCTGGCCACCCAGACAGGAATGACCAATGACTGGCTCAAGCGCCAGGGCTTGATCTCCGTGCGTGATCTCTGGATGAAAGCGCATGGGTATGCCTGATATCGTCGTGTGCTCCCTTCTCGTGAACCGCCTGGTGCGGACCCGCATGCCAGGTGGTGTGGGGAGGGCGGGTTAGAGGTCCGCCCTTACCCGATTAGAGGAATCTTCCTCACTCTTCAACAAAATAATCTGAATCAATCTTCTTGATCTCTATAGAATTCTCTACAGATACACCGAGATTATAATCGATCATCAAATCAACCAGCCTTTCCCCATCGATAAGAACAATACTTGGATCGACTTGATTTACATAGTTAATGGCCTGCTGAGAAAAAGAACTCGTGGTTATGAAAACGCCTTTCCTTGCTCTTTTTCCATGCAGGGCGCCAACAAATTTTTGTAACTCAGGCCTTCCAACTGGCGCCTCCCATCGTTTAGCTTGGATATAAATCAAATCTAAGCCTAATTTATCTTCTTTAATTATTCCATCAATCCCCTCATCACCGGATTGGCCTATAGCTTGTCCGGCATCTTTTATTGATCCTCCATACCCCATTTTTACCAATAGCTCGACAACCCCCTGTGTCACCATAGTTGTCCATCTGGTAATCTGGAATTTCAGAATGGAATTCCGAGGGGGCAGGAGAGAGTAAGAGATGGGATATCCGAAGGAGAGAAAGGAAGCGGTGCTGAAAAAGATGCT
>JALSQY010000250.1 GCA_026985035.1 Methylothermaceae bacterium | reverse complement strand
CGGCTGGCATAGCGGTTGTGCTTGTCGGTCCACCAGGTGAGCGAGTTGAGATTGTCGTCGATCAGCTCGCCTTCAAATTGCACCGTCTCGCCATCGACGAGAATGTGCTCATCCATCCAGCGATTCTCGCAACGCCCCCGGCCATGACGAAACAGCCGAAGCACCCGAATGGGGAACACCCCGCCATGGCGAATGGGCCTGCCCAGAAAAGTCATGCGCCGGTTCACCTCCACCCCGGCCACACGGTCGTCCAACAAGGGCACTTTGCGCCGGATCTCCTCGACCAGCTCGTCCGTCAAAAACTCGTCGGCATCGATACGCAGCACCCACTGGGTGTCTTGGGACAACTGCTTCAGCGCCCAGTTGAACTGGTCGGCATAGTTGATCCATTCCTTCTGGATCACCCGAGCGCCCTGGTCACGGGCGATCGCCACCGTGTCGTCGGTGGAATAACAGTCGGCCACCACTACCCGATCCGCAACATGCGATACGCTCTCCAAACAGCGCGGCAGATGGCGTGATTCGTTGTAGGTCAGAATGACGGCAGTGATCATCCGGACCTGCGCGCAATGGCGATCATCGACTTGGCCAGCACAGGAATTCTGCCCACACGCTCGAAACGTTCCACGGTCAACCCGGCCTCCTCGAGCAATTGGGTCAAGGTGTCCATGGACCAGAACTTGATGTGGCCGTGATCCCACAGCGCGGTGAAATGCGCGTCCATCTTACCCGTGAGTGCCAGCACAAGGTTCTTCCAGTAACCGTGATAGGGCGTGGAAATGATGGCCACTCCCCCTGGCTCGAGGAGGTCATGAACCGTCTTTGCATAGTCCCTTGGCGCATAGACATGTTCTACCACTTCCAGGCTCACCAGTACCGGGAACTGTCCGTATTCTCTAGCCAAATCGTCATAAGCTGAACCAGCATGCAGATCGAGCTGTGGGCGTGCTATTCGCGCTTGCTCGATGCCTTCCCGTGAAGGATCCACACCCGTCACCTTCCAGCCCCGCTCGGTCATGGCTTGTGCCACGCTGCCATTGCCGCAACCCAGCTCGAAGAGCCTCTTTTCCCTTGGGCTCAGGCTCTCGAGAATGCGAAACAGCGCGGGCAGGAGATAGTTGTGGGATTCATTGTGGCCCGCATCCTCATAGCGGTAGCCGGTGATGTCCGTCTCAGTCATCGTATTCCTCATGCACCCCTTTCAAGATTCGTTTTTTTCTAGCCTTTGCGGGATTTCCAGATGCCACCACCCATGCCGGGATATCATGCAACACGCTCGACCGAGCCGTGACCACCGCACCATCGCCAATGGTCACACCCGGCGCCACGAAAACGTCCGCGGTGACCCAAGCCCAATCCCCAATAGTAATGGGCGCCGTCACCAGCGGCATGGCCGGATCCTCATAATCGTGACTGGCAGCACACAGAAAACTGTATTGACTGATGGTGGTGTGCGCGCCAATCTTGATCTTGTCAACACAATAGCAATCCACCTGTTCGCTCAGACAACTATGGTCGCCCATCTCAAGATTCCATGGTGCCCAGATGCGGCATGATGGGTAGGGATGAACAGACTTGCCGAGTTTTGCCCCAAACAACCGTAACAAAAAACACCGCCAAGCATGAAATGGTCGGGGCGTAGGCCGAAATAGGCACAGCCATACGACATGCCATATCACACGAACCACTTTATTGCCCATGGACAATGGCATAGCAGGTGTCATTCTTTGTGAACGTCTTATTCTTGATCCCTTTTCCATAGGTACGAGCTGCTACGAGAAAGTCACAGATGGACACATCCCGGCCTATCTCCCTGACCCAATACCCATCGATAGACCTCCATAGTCTGCCTCGCGATCTGATGCCAATCGAACGATTCCGCATATACCCGCCCCTTTATACCCATGTCATGCAGTTCATCAGCCGACTTACCTGTCGCATCCTGGATACCCCCGGCCAGTGCCTCGACCGTGGGTTCCACCCACCATCCACAGTCACGCGCCACAAGCTCCTCCCAGGGCGTGCCTATGGTAGTGATGACGGGCAGGCCATAAGCGAGCGCCTCGGCCACCACAATGCCGAAGTTTTCGCTGAAGCTGGGCAGGATGAACAGTTCTGACTGCTCGAATAGGCGGCGCTTTTCCTCCCCCTCCACTGGCCCAACATACTCCATGGAATCGTTCAAGCCCAACGCGTTGATCTCCCTGGTCACTTCCGCCCAGTGATTACTTTCATTTGGCCCGGCCACGACGAGCTTCCAGTCAGCAGGGTCAGCCTGCGCCCAAGCACGAACCAAGTTGATCAAACCTTTTTTTGGGTGAATGCGAGACAGGAACAGGGCCTTGCGCGGGCCTGTGTGATTATCATGCCTCGCATCCTCAGCCCGGAAATACGGCAACGATACGCCATTGGGGATCACCGCAATCGGTTGACGAAAGTTCAATGCACGAAGATTGTCCAATTCCTGCTGTGACGTGGCCATGAACAGGTCGACGGCATCGAGCAGCCTGCGCTGATACAACGCCATCGCGATCTTTTTTTTCAGGGCTTTATGCCGCAGGCACCACGGTTCCAGCATCCCCCTGGGATGAAGCACAAGAGGCACACCATGATGCTTGGCTAGTGTACAGGACCAGACGCTGGCGGCGTTCCAGATGCCATGGACGTGTACGATATGAGGCGTGCGATTCTTCAATATGCCGTATAGTTTTTTTGCAAAAGACATTGCCGTCATGGCGCCCACTCGCCCCGTTTGTACCGAAATGAATTCCACGTGTTCAGTATCTGGACTAATAATGGGGCCAGTACCCACTTGGGAAAGCAGTGTAACCTTAGTATTAGGTTGCCGGGCGAGATGGTTGACCAAACCAACAACTGAGCGAGAAGGACCGCCAGATGATTGAGAGAGACCAGCAATGCTGTGTAGAATATTCACTTCGCCTAATCTAAGGATATTAGGTTTACGCGTTTAAAGGCAATATCTATGGGGCTAGAAACTATGTAAAATCCGCTCATGAATGCCCACTAATTTCGATAACCCCCGTTATGCAAAAACAAACAGCCTAAAAACTCTATACAATCCCTCAGTGGGAACAACGGCACAGGCACGAGATCTATAATTAATTTCTTATATTTATTCTATAACTAGTATGGGGGGGGGCAGTAACATAACGAAATAAACACCTAATCATCTCCCACGATCCATTAACACTCAGCACCACTTCCTTATCCGTAGATCATACCTAAATCCAACCTTAGCGCCATATGACTGATCACCTCCCTAAAACCCTTAGCAATAGCAATTTATTCCAACAAATTGGAATTATGACTGTTTTCAGCATGATTTCAAGGACAAAGCAAACGATAATATAGAGTTACAAATAATCGGATATTACAACAAATACCCTTTCGAATATACCCACGCAAATTGAATATTATAAATAGCTTAACTCCCTTTATCTTGACTGCTATATATACCTACAAAATCCCTCGATTATTTACTGACGCACCCAACCATATCGTACACGTGAATTAAAATTTTTATAAACAAAAAATATAATATAGAAAAGTATGTTGCCATTAACATATCCCCCCTGCTGACCAAAAAGAACGCCCCATAAAATGCGGCTATTGGAAATAACTTCGCATTATCGAAAATAACATCGTATTTAATATGCTTGTCAAAAAATCTCGCAACAACGCCAAAAAACAATGACATGACCAAAACTCCAATTAACCCAAAGTTGGCGTACGATTCCCCAACAAATCCAGTTGAATAACTAAATCCGCCAGTTACATACTTCCATGTATCATTATCAAACCACTTTATTCCATAGCGCTTAAGCAGTGCAAGATGCGCGCCGAAACTGACCCACTTATCTTTCCAAAATGACCGAGGTATAAATTGTACAAATATAGCAAAGTATGTTTGTCCCATATAATATGGGCGAATCCACGGAATACTATCTATAACAAAATCGGTGTTCTCAAAGACATCGACAGCCTTGGCATTTTCTATATAATTTATAGTACTCTGCAATCTATCACCTTCCACAAACCCCTCACCATAATTAAAATCTGACCTAAGATAGCTTGCAAAAATGAACAATGACGCCAACAGAAATGATATTATTATTTTATGTTTGCCACTGAGCCTTATAAAATTTACCTTGAAGCTAGACTGCAACACAGCAACTAGCATAAAAAAAACCACTATATAAATTCTTCTAGATATCTCGGTATGCACAAAATACATTCCAATAAAAACCGGCAATAACATGAAATATCTTTTATTAACGATAGAGTACCATGCCGCCAGAACTAGGAATGCCTTTGGAAAGAAACTAATCAAATAGGATACATTATCTTTTGGCGGATACATACTATAATATATACATAGGAGCAACATAGGAATAGTTACAATAAGCCCTCTTCCCATATAAACATGTATTTTACTTGTATTTTTTTTATAAATTTTTTTTTCACGAAAAAAAACATGATACCCGATAATAAAAACGAGCAAACTGATATTAATAACGATAATAGTATACTTATATGATGGTGACGGCCAGTAATTAAATAATATTAAAGATTTATATATATCGAAGAAACAAAAAACAGAATACCCCAACAACCCTAAATACCAAGCCTTAATAGAATCAAGGAGACCAAATAAAGAATAAATGAATAATATTATCGAAAATATAAGCTCGGTATATCCAATTAAATTCTTATCAAAAAAATGGACCAGCAATATCTTCCAAATAACCGCAATAAAAACAAACAAAACAAATAAGTCTATCTTTTTTAACATATGATTAAAACCCAGGAATCTTTTTCACAGGTCTAGCTGGGATGCCCGCATAAATATAATTTTTTTTACTAAGTGATCTCGTGACAACACTCTTTGCAGCAACTATTATTCCATCCTCTATGTGACTAACATTTTCCGATATAAAAGCATCCATCCCTATCCAAACGTTTTTTCCTATTTTCAAACCACTTCCTACTGGAGTAGATCTTGGATCGTACCCATGGCTGTGAGTTAATATCTTAACCCCTTCCGATATGAGGGTGTTTTTTCCAAAAATTACTCCACCGGTATAGTCCACGGTGCAATTCTTATTTATTTGCACTCCAGTAGATATCGTCATGCTTCCAGTATCCAATTCCGTTCCAAAATGACATCTGTCGGAAATAATTACATTTTTCCCAATTGACACCTTACCCGGACTTGCAAAATAAACCCCAATACCGATGCGCGTTCCTTTACCACATTGCTGTAAAAACAGCTTCCAATATATAGTAGAAATTAATCTAAAAAATTTTAAATATGCTCTCTTCGAAATTCTGAAAAAGAATAATATCAGACCCTCATTATTAATTTTTTCTTTTACCTTATGAGCTGCAAGCATATTTATACTCCAATGCCATATAAAACATCATATTTGAAAAATAATATGCGCATACAGATATTGCCATTCCGACAGATGTATATCCAACAATATAGTACACCATATGCATGCTTATTCCGCTCACCAATGAAGAATACAATAAATACTTGCTTCGCTTCCTTACCAACATAACTCTATTATGGAACAAGGCGCCAGTAAAGAATATTGACGCAACGCACATCCATAAAAACACATTAGTTCCATCCAAATACTTTTCTCCATAAATTAGTAATATATTTTTTGATAATAAAATCGAACATAGCGCCATAATGCCTGTGACAGACAGCAGCAGAAGTAAATCGCGATTATGATTAACATTATTTGCAAGCCTGTTCGGATCTCGCGACATCTTTGAATAAATGACACTTATAATAGAATTAGAAATCAACATCAACAGCGATAGCCATTGAAAAGATACATCAAATATTGCTATTGACTCTGGTCCTCCTGGACGAGAAAGCAAAATTAGCCTACCCAACCAAAAGGCCCCACCGTTGACTATAACCCCACCAATCAGAGGTATACTCTCTTTTACACACAACACCGCTTTTTTTTTATAAATACCAAAGTCTATCTTTCGAAACCTAATATATCCAAAATTAGCTAATGAGTATAATTTAATAGCGAAATCCAAAAGGAAAAATATAGATACTGACAATAATGCTCCACGCAAAGAGTACATAGATACTAGATAAATTGAAACAGGCACCATGACCGCAATATTAAAAATACCTATCAGCGCCAGAACATTATAAACATGCAAACCAATTAATGCGCTATTTAAAAATGAAGACTCCACCGAAAAAAGAAGCATAAGCGAGCCGATAATATATATATTTATTACAGCAATATTTCCGGGATTAAAACTTGATTGCTGAAGGTAAAATAATGTACAGCCAAGAATAGATATCAATAGCACGTATGCGGCACCGACCGCTAACGAGCTAACTATAAATTGTTCTACTATACTAGGATTATGTTTTTCGGATGAGGTATTTCTTAATAATATTAGACCATATGTATTAGTTGCCAGTGAATCACCATAAATGACCGTACTTCTTATAAAGGAATATAACCCAAATTCATATTGACTCAGAAGCCTTGCGGAAATCAATGTTATAAAAAACATTAATGCTCTAGACAATGCCATACTTAGGAGCATAAACAATGTATTTCTTGATTTATTCAGCATACTATTTAACATTTAGTCTTTCTGTTTTTTCTTATTAAATATTATAAAAATGAATAATAACCCATATCTCCAATAATACCATTCCTCCTCACAAACCAATAGTTCATTAAACTCGTAGCGGCATGCTCGTTTCCGCACATCTACTGGTCGGCAATTAATGCAACAACGGCGAATGACACCTGGTTATGCCCACACATAAATTTGGTTCTTTAAATTGAATATAGCGCCTGAAGCTGTAGCCCAGCTTCCTGGAGGTTCAGGAAGCCGCATCTTCGCTGGCCTCCGACAGGCTTTGTACTTCGTGGGTGAGTTGCTCGATCTCACGGCGCAGGGCCTAGTACTCTTCCATGCGCCGCTTGAGGTAGCGGCTGGTGATCTGGGCCTTGGCTTCGATGCCCCTGGGGGTGAGCAGGTAGGCGTAGGCCAGCTTGTTCTGGCTGTTACGGAAGTTGCGGACCTTGATGAGGCCTTTTTCCAGCAGGCCCTTGAGGCAGTAGTTGACCTTGCCCAGGCTGATGCCCATCCCCCGGGCGAGTTGCCGCTGGGAGATCTCTGGGTTGGCTTCCAGGGCCTTGATGAGGCGGTAGGTGGTCTGTTCGTTGTCGGGCACGCGGCTTCCTTGCGGTATTTATGCAGCCTGGGGCTGTGTTCAGTGCTTGAACGGTGGGTATTCAAACACGTTTAGCGGGGGATTTCCAGTGGAGATTTGGGATGGGAGTTTTTCATGTTTGTGGGTTGGGGGGCATGGATTCCCGCTCCCCGCCTTCGCGGGGACAGGCTTCGCGGGAATGGCGAGGGGGTATGGGGATGATGAGAAAAGGTGGATTCCCGCCTGCGCGGGAATGACAATTCTTTCTCGTCATCCCGGACGGAGCCTTTCCCCCTTTGTCATTCCGGCCGGAGCGGAGCGGAGATCCGGGATCCAGAAGTGATCAGTCATCGGAAGATTCCCGCCTGCGCGGGAATGACGAGGGAGGCGCGGGAATGGCGATTCTTTCTCGTCATCCCGGACGGAGCGAAGCGGAGATCCGGGATCCAGGTCGTCGGTTCTGGATTCCCGCATTCGCGGGAATGACGAGGGAGGCGCGGGAAGGACGAAGGGGTGTGGGAATGACGAAGAAAAAGGGAGCAGTTGGTTAGCTGCTTTCGTAGTGTACGGGGCGGCGTGCGTTGGGGAGTTGGGCTTGGTCGGCGTTGAGGCGTTTCCAGGCCAGGTGCATGGCTACGAAGTAGAGCGCGAACAGCGCTAGGAAACCGTAGAACATCACCCATTCGGGCACGTCGTATTTTTCGCCCACGAAGCCGATGCTGGCGAGCAGGAGGATGGTGCCCAGCAGGAAGAAGACGGTGCTGCTCACGTCGAAACCCAGGCGGCGGAGCAAGTGGTGCAGGTGCTCGCGGTCGGGCTCGAACGGAGAGCGACCGGCGATGACGCGGCGGGTCATGATGGTGACGGTGTCCATGAGCGGCAGGGCGAAAACCCAGACGGCGGTGATGGGGCGAATGATGTGATACGGCGCTTGAGTGAAGCGCATGAGATACCAAGCCGCCACCAAGCCGAAGAAAAGGGTGCCTGCATCGCCCATGAAGATGCGTGCCGGCAGCGCGTCGTGGAAGCGGAAGTTGAGCAGCAGAAAACCGGCGAGCACGCCGCACAGCAGCAGCAGCAGGCGGGCCTCTTCGGTGTAGCCCTTCTCCACGGCCAGCGAATAAAAGATGCCGAAGACGATGAGCAGGGTTCCCCCGGCGAGGCCGTCGAGCCCGTCGGTCATGTTGGTGGCGTTGATCACCCCCAGGGTGCAAAAGACGGTGAAAGGCAGCGCCAGCACGCCGAGCTGGATGTCGCCCGAGCCGGTGAGGTTGCCCAGGCTGGTGAGCCCCACGCCGCCCACGAACCAGATGAGGAGCGCGGCCACGCCCTGAGCCAGAAAGCGCTTGCCCGGCGAGATCTCGCGGATGTCGTCCACCAGGCCGGCGGCGAAGACCACGCCACCGGCAAGCACGAGGGCGAGCCACTCGTGCCGGGGCACGCCGGCCAGCGGCGCCACCACCAGGAAGACGAGGAAGGTGGCGCTGCCTCCAAGGAGGGGGGTGGGCTGACGGTGCTGTTTGCGGCCGCCGGGCCGGTCCACCAGGCCGACTTTCCAGGCCACCGGCCGAAGCAGGAAGGCCACCGCCACCACAGCGATGCCGACGAGGGGAATGACGGCGTAGGGGTTGGTCCACACTGTCATGGCTGTCTCCTTTTCTCCTTGGTTCCTTTGCGGCCTGGGACGGGACCGTCCGCCAAGCGCTCAATCGTTTCTTGCCGCCCCTCTTTCGCGGCCGAGAATGGCCTGGACCACCGTCGGCAGGTGTTCCAGCCCGCTGGGGTAGCTGATGCGCCGAAAGGGAACGCTTTCGGCCACCGCTGCCAGTCTCTTCAGCCGGCCGGCTTCCAGCTTCAAGGGCCGGTAGGCGTCGGCCAACATGCTGTTTTGGAGCAGATGGACCATCGCCTCGCCGGCCGACAGCCGGGTGATCCGGATCTCTCCTTGTCGCTCCCCGCGCCGTTCCAGGAGGTAGAAGCCCTTCAGGGGCCGCGGGCCGACGCGCCTTCCGTGCGTCGGTTCCAGCTCCAGCACGCGCTTGTCGAAACGCCGATGGACCCGTTCCAGCTCTTCCGGAAGCCGTCGAAAGAGGAGCTGGACGGTGTCCGGCCACAGACGCAGCCGCGGCCAGGCTGGATGGACGCGCCAACCCTCGCGGTGGGGGTGAAGCGCCATCATGTCGTCGGTCATCACCGCCAGCCCGGCATCCAACAGTGCGCCGGTGAGGGTGCTCTTGCCGGTGCGGCTGGGCGCAACCAGACCGATGGCTCCCTCGCCGGTGTCGAGGGCATTGGCGTGAATGCAGGGCACTCCCTTCAGTTCCAGCCAGAGCGCCGCCCCCAACGTCTGGAAGTAGTGGTCCGCCTCCGTGCCCCCCTTCTGCCAATGGACTCCGATTCCCTCGGGGCGATATTCGAAGCTCCCCTTGCCTTCGCAGTCGATCTTCAGCAGCAGGCCGCTTTGGGTGCGGTGGATCTCAAGCCGGCTACGGTAGCGCTTACCTTCGTCGGTCTTCTCCCAAAGCCGCTCCAGCAGGCGCGGCTCCCGGCTGTTACGCCAGAGCCTGAGCGGCCATTCGGGCGCGACCTGCAGCGGGCTGGCGGGCGTCATTCCATCTTGGCCAATCTGCAGGCGCAGGCCGTGCAAAGGGCGGTCGAGATGACGCCAGTTCAACACCTCTGGGCACAACGCCTATCCTTGGAAGGGGTTGCGCTTGGTCTGGCCGCCCTGCTCGTCCGGCACGCTGCCGGCAAAACCCTGCGTCAGTTCCGCCAGGCTGCCTACCCGCCTCAGCCGCGGCGTGCGATAAGGTTTGCGCGGTTGTTTCTGCTGTTTGTGCATCGTTCCTTGGCTCCTGAAATCTGTTCCTGTTCAAACGGCCCGGCGGCCAGGGCGACGAAAGGCGAAGCCGGCAAGACCGAGCGCCAACAGCCCGTAGAGGGGCGGCTCGGGAACCTGGTCGGTGTCGATCATGAACCGCATGCTTTGGTCGACATCCAAGACCCCCTTGGTGAAATTCACCTCTAGGCCGCCGAAGAGATCCAGGCTGCTGAGAGGATTGAGATAAGTGACGGCGGAAGTGTTTTCCGGCGTATTGGCGTTGGTGATTGACGTGCCGTATTTTTCCCAAACGTCATAGATATAGACGGGGTTCTTGTCGTTATCCGCTGTGAAAGGCCGACCCTGGCTTGAGCCTGGCGTACCCACGTCGTCGAGCGGATCGGTTAGATCCATGTAGACGTCGAAGAAGACTTGAGCCACCCAGGCGTCGATCTTGAAGCCGGTGATGGGAGAAGCAGTACCGGTATTGGTGAGCGTCCAGGCGGCCCCCAAACCGGGCTGGTTGAGGGTGTCGCCGCTTTCGCTGAGCGTCCAACCGCTGCCGCTGGCAGCGCCTGAATCGGCACCTGTGGCGGCCCAGGTGGCGGTGTCGGAAGAGCCGTCTTGTAAGAAGACGGTGACCTCGATGCCGGCCATGTCCGCGCCGTTGACGGTGGTGTCGATGACATAGGGGAAGGCAGAAGCGGAGACTGCCCAACCTGAAAAGAGCAGAAGAGCCAGAAGACGGTTCATGGTTCCAAATTCCCTGTGTTGTTTCCTGAGGCCCAAACCAGATCGGTAGTTCAAAAACTTCCATCTGGCCAATCGGGGCCATCCCAAGCAAAAACCGCGCCTTTTTGACGTTTTTATTGTTTTTCAGTTAGTTGAGGAAGATGAAGATTTTGGCTTTGGCAAAAGTGTAAAATCAATCGACACTTCCGCGCGCCTACAGCCCATCCATTTCCCTGTGACCTGGACGTTTTTATACCTCATTGGGGAGAAGAATGCACGCCAACATTTTGGCTAAGCAGCGCGGGGAATTTTTGGCGGGGTCGTCATTCCCACGCCTCTTTCGTCATTCCCGCGCAGGCGGGAATCCAGAACCGACGACCTGGATCCCGGATCTCCGCTTCGCTCCGTCCGGGATGACGAAGGGGGAAAGGCTCCGGCCGGAATGACGAGAAAAAATCGTCATTCCCGCGCCTCCCTCGTCATTCCCGCGCAGGCGGGAATCCACATTCCCTCTCGTCATTCCCGCGAAGCCTGTCCCCGCGAAGGCGGGGAGCGGGAATCTCACCACAACTTGACACTCTCTGGATTCCGGCCCTCCGCTCCGCTCCGGCCGGAATGACGAAGGGGAAAAGGCTCCGTCCGGGATGACGAAGGGGGAAAAGCTCCGTCCGGAATGACGAAGGGGAAAAGGCTCCGTCCGGGATGACGAAGGGGGAAAGGCTCCGTCCGGGATGATGAGAAAGAATCGTCATTCCCGCGCCTCCCTCGTCATTCCCGCGCAGGCGGGAATCTTCCGATGACTGATCACTTC
>JALSQY010000249.1 GCA_026985035.1 Methylothermaceae bacterium | reverse complement strand
TTCCCGGTGTGTGCCATGGGAAGAGAACGCTTAGAGATCAAAACGCCAGATCATTGACACTGACCACGGCAACCAGGATTGACATGATAATCGCAGCAATGGCGATACCCAGGCCTACTATCAGTATGGGCTCCAGCAAGGTCAGCAAGCGATGGACGGTGGTTTTGACTTCTTCCTCGTAAATCTCCGCCATCCGCGCCAGCATCTTGGGCAATTGTCCGGTTTCCTCGCCAAGCTTGATCATTTGCAATGCCATGACCGGAAAGTGCCCCGCCTCTTGCAACGCCACCGACATATCGCCTCCTTCCTTCAGCCGGCCCGCGGCTTCCCCCACCGTTTCACTTAACACATCATTCGCCAAGGTATCCTTGACGATATTCAACGCGCCCAGCAAGGGAACGCCAGCGGTCAACAATGCCGCCAAGGTCTGACTGAAGCGGGCCACCTCGAGCTTGACAATCAAATCCCCAAATAAAGGCAACCCCAGCAACCAGCGATGGAAGCGGTAGCGCCGCTGGGGATCGGCCAACATCCGCCGCCCCCAGTTCATAGCCAAAATCACGAGCAGCAATATCAGCCAACCGTAATTTTTCAGCCCGTCCGCCAGGCCCATGACAATTTGGGTCGGCACCGGAAGCTCCTTGCCGGCGTTGGCAAACATTTCTTCAAACTGGGGCACGACAAATGTCAAAAGCACCAACAACGATCCCACGGCCATAACAACCAGGATAGCCGGATAGATCAGTGCAGTCATGACACTGCCGCGCAGCGCCTGGGAGCGTTCCAGATAATCCGCCAGACGTTCCAGCACGGTCGCCAACGCGCCACCGGCCTCTCCGGCCCGGATCATGTTGACATAGAGCTTGGAAAAGGATTTACCTTCTGCTTCCAAGGCCGCTGAAAGTTGCGCCCCGCCCTTGACTTTCTCCAGGATACGGTCACTCATGGCATGTAACGGAGAGCCCTCGGGAAACAAATCCAGCATTACCCGCAGGGATCGGTCCAAAGGCAAACCGGCGCTGAGCAACGTCGCCAATTCCCGGGTAAATACTCCGATATCTTTTTGCTTGACCCGGGTTTGCCGGAATTCCGGCCGCAACCAGCGAAAGGGTTGATTTTCGGCGGGAGTAACGCGAATAGGCACCCAACCTTCTTCTTGCAGCAAATGCACCAAAGCATTTTCGTCGTTCGCTTCGCGCAAGGTTTCAACCATTTCCCCGTCACGGTTGACGGCTTTGACAAAATAAGCTGGCATCAGGCTTCCGTGGTTACACGCAGAACTTCGGCCAAAGTGGTTTTGCCGGTCAACGCTTTTTGCAGACCATCTTGATACATGGTAAGCATCCCTTCGTCGATGGCCACTTGCTCGATTTCCCTGGCCTGGGCGTGATTGAGCACTAAGCGCCGGATCTCATCGCTCATCACCAGAAACTCCATAATCGCCAGCCGCCCCCGGTAACCAATGCCATTGCAATGATCGCAACCCACAGGTTTGTAGAGCACGGGTTTTTGCCCTTCGGTAAGGAATTTCGCCATGCCGGTCTCTTCAATCACCTCGGGCATGACCGGATAGGACTCCTTGCAATGATCGCAAAGCCGCCGCACCAATCGCTGGCCCAAAATCCCGTTGACGGTCGAGGTGATCAGATAATCTTCCAGTCCCATGTCCAGAAGCCGGGTGACACCGCCCGCCGCATCGTTGGTGTGCAGTGTTGAAAGCACCAAATGGCCGGTGAGAGCCGACTGCACGGCGATTCTTGCGGTCTCCAGATCGCGCATTTCCCCGATCATGATGACATCCGGGTCTTGGCGGACGATGGAGCGCAAGGCCCCGGCAAAGGTGAGACCGATCTCACTCTTGACCTGGATCTGATTGACCCCGGCCAACTGATACTCCACCGGATCTTCTACCGTGATGATCTTGCGCTCGGGTGTATTCAGTTTGTCCAGGGCAGTGTACAAAGTGGTACTTTTCCCGCTCCCGGTGGGGCCGGTAATCAATATGATGCCGTGGGGCAACGACAGCACTTTCAGAAACCGCTCTTGGACCTTGCCTTCAAACCCCAGCGCGGAAAAATCCAAAGTGACTTGTTCCTTGTCCAGCAAGCGGATGACCACGCTTTCACCATACAGGGTAGGCACGGTGGAAACCCGCAAATCCAGCTCCTTGCCTTGCACCTGGACTTTGATCCGGCCATCCTGGGGCAAGCGCCGTTCGGCGATGTTGAGATTGGCCATCAATTTGACCCGGGAAATCACCGCTGCCGTGGAACGTACCGGCGGCGCGTCCACTTGCCGCAAAATGCCGTCCACCCGCAAACGCACCTGAAGCTGATCCTCGAATGGTTCGATGTGAATATCGGACGCCTTCAAGTCCACCGCTTGTTGCAGGATCTGATTGACGGTACGAATCACCGGCGCCTCGGACGCCATGTCCTTGAGGTGTTCGACATCCTCGTCATCCAGATCCGCTTCCAAGGATTGGACCCCGGTCTCATCTTGATGACGATCAAACTGGCGTTGCAGGGCATTGTCGATTTCCGACAGCAAACCTACTTTAAACTTGACGGGCTTTTCACAGGCAAGCTCGAGCGCCTCGCGGCTATATTCATCCAATGGATCAGCCGCGGCGACGAGAAAGCAATCTTCTTGCTCAGCCAATCCCGCCACGTGGCGGCAACGGAGAAAGCGCGCTGAAATGGATTCCGGCAGCGGCGATACCTCGGGATAAGCCTCGGAATTGATACATTCCAAACCGGTTAAATCCGCCAGAGTCTCCGCCACATCCCGCTCTGCCACCAATCCCAGGCGAATCAACAAGGTGGGTAAGGTATCTTCATCGGTTTCTTCCAGCAAACGGCGGGCGCGGACTAAATCCATCTGCCGTAATTTGCCGCTTTGCAGCAAAGCGGACACAAAGGCGTCATAACCTGTCGAAGGCTGGTTTATTACGAGATCGGCAGCAGCTACCATGTCAATCCTACGGAGTTATGAATTCCTTAATAAGTACATTATTCCTGACCGCCCAGCGTTAGAGAAGTTGCAAATTACCGGGAATGGCGTTTCAGAGGTTGAGAACAAACCGTGCTTATTTCCGGTATTTTTCAACCGGCGCCAGCCAATCCTGGTGCTCACTTCGGCGACCATGAACATAATCGAAGTATAGCGCTTGTAGCTTTTCCGTGACGGGGCCGCGGCTGCCGCAACCGATTTGGCGACCATCCAGCTCGCGAATGGGAGTGATTTCCGCGGCCGTCCCAGTAAAGAAAGCTTCATCCGCGGTATAAACTTCGTCTCGGGTAATTCGCTTTTCGATCACCTCCAGATCCATTTCCCTGGCGATCACCATCACCGTATCACGGGTAATCCCTTCGAGGACGGAAGTCAAATCCGGGGTGTACAGCTTGCCGCGGCGGACAATGAAAATATTCTCGCCACTGCCTTCCGCCACATAGCCTTCGTGATCCAGCAGCAACGCTTCATCGTAGCCAGTATCAAGTGCCTCTTGCAGCGCCAATATGGAATTGACGTAATTGCCATTGACCTTGGCCTTGCACATCAGACTGTTGACGTGGTTGCGGGTGAAAGACGAGGTACGAATCCGGATGCCTTGTTTCAAGTTTTCCGCTCCCAGATAGGCGCCCCACTCCCAGGCCGCCACCATGACATGAACCCTCAAATTATCCGCCCGCAGCCCCATTCCCTCGGCACCATAAAAGCACATGGGACGGATATAGGCGCTGTCGAGATGGTTACGGGCTACCGCCTCGCATTGCACCTGGTTCAACGTTTCCCGGTCAAAGGGTATTTTCATCCGAATGATGTGGGCTGACTGGAATAGCCGTTCGGTATGGTCTTGCAAACGGAAAATGGCCGTGCCTTGCTGGCCGTAATAAGCCCGTACGCCTTCGAAAACACCGCCACCGTAATGTAAAGTGTGGGTCAAAACATGGACTTTGGCCTCCCGCCAGGGCAGCCATTCTCCATCCAGCCAAATCACTCCATCTTTGTCGTAGGTTGACATCCCGATAATTCTCCCGCAATCAATTCAAAGCTCGCCAAGTAAGCGTTGCCAAAGTTCTTTCACACCCGCCCGCTGCTGCTGAAATTCCTCTGCCGGCACCAGGTTCTCGCCTTCTTGAAGCGCCAAACGGTGACCCCGCTCCCGATAGAGCAGATAGGTTTCCTGCAAAAAGGAGGCTTCTTTTTCCGACAGCCATTTCACTTTGGCCAAGGCATCCAGCAAACGCAGATTATCCGTATACTGAAAGGCCTCGCGATCCAATTTTGCATGCAGCAAACAGCCAAATTGTACTATAAACTCGATATCCACCATACCGCCGGCCCCTTGTTTCAAGTCAAAACAAGTAGAACTGGATTTGTCCAGATGGTCACGCATTTTATGGCGCATTTTCACCACTTCCCGGCGCAAATACTCCAGCTCCCTGTCCAAACAAAGCACATCCATGCGAATTTGGGCGAAAACCGGCGCCAGCGCCTTGTCACCGGCAACCCACCTGGCCCGGACCAAGGCCTGGTGTTCCCATGTCCAGGCCGACTCCCGCTGGTAGCGGGCAAACGCTTCCATACTGCTCACCAAAAGCCCGGCATTGCCGCTGGGGCGTAAACGCATATCCACTTCATACAGAATTCCCGACAACATTGGGATGGTCAGAATATGAATCACCCTTTGTCCCAAGCGAATATAAAACTGTGGCAACGGCAATGGTTTGGGTCCTGCCGTTTCGGTGTTGGGATCACCACGAAACAAGAACACCAAATCCAAATCAGAAGCATAGCCCAATTCGATCCCTCCCAGCTTGCCGTAGCCAATCATGGCAAAATCCTTGACATGCTGAACACCCCCCTTTGGCGGCGGGCCATATTGTTTGGCGAGATGCCGCCATGCCAATCGGGCAGCCTGGTCCAGTACCACTTCAGCAATAGCCGTCAAATAATCGCTGACAACCCGGGCGGGAATAACGCCCATGATATCTGCGGCCGCCACCCGTAATACCTGGGCCTGTTTGAAGTGTCTGAGGGCGTTGAGCAACGATTCTTCATCATTTTCGTCCAACGACGCCAGGCGCCGTTCCAATTCATCCTCCAGTGCTTGGCGGGTCAGGGGCTCATAAAGAGTGCGGGGGTCGAGCAGTTCATCCAACAATATAGGCTGGCGGGCCAGAAGGCGGGCGATCCAGGGGCTGGCCGCCGCCAGCTTGGCCAGTTGCGCCAAGGCATCGGGATTTTCCGCCAATAAGGTAAGATAAGCCGTGCGGCCGGCAATTGCTTCAATAACGCT
>JALSQY010000248.1 GCA_026985035.1 Methylothermaceae bacterium | reverse complement strand
CGGCTCTTGGCCTCCCCGTATCAACTGAAATACCTGGGCGATGAATTCGATTTCCCGGATCCCGCCAGGGCCCAGTTTAATATCTTCCAGCCGGTCGCGGCGTTTGAGTTCCTGCATGATTTTATGCTTAAGCTCACGCAAGGCACCCAGTGCCCGGTAATCCAGATAGCGGCGATAGACAAAGGGCTTTATCATCGTCATCCAGCGCTCGCCGGCAGCGGGATCTCCCGCCACCGGGCGGGCCTTGATCATGGCATAGCGCTCCCAGTCCCGGGCTTGGGACTGGTAATAAACCTCCATGGCCTCGAAACTCATCACCAACGGACCACTCTCGCCAAAAGGCCGCAGGCGGGTATCCACGCGGAACACGAAGCCGTCTTCGGTTGGGGCATTGAGTGCCTTTACCAGAGCCCGGCAAAGGCGCAGATAAAACTCCTGGTAGGAAGTGCCCCGTTTGTCTTCCAGCACCCCGTCGTGTTCAAATGCGAAAATCAGATCGATATCCGAGGAAAAATTCAGCTCCCACGCCCCCAGTTTCCCCATCCCGATAATGACCGGCAGCTGAGGCGAACCATCCGGCCCCAACGGGGTTCCATAACGAAGACAGGCCTTCTCAAACAACCACATCAACGCGGCTTGAATACAAGCTTCCGCCAACAGGGAAAGGTCACATAACACATCTTCCAAAGGCCCCCAACCGGCAATATCCCGCCACGCGATACGCACCATTTCCCGGTTGCGGAAACGGCGTAAAATCCGGTGAAGGGATTTTTCGTCTTCCGCTGCTTGCAACAGAGTCTGCAATTCAGTGAGATAAACACCCCGGCGCTCCTGAGAAAACAAATCCCCGCTCTCAACCAAATCGGGCAAGATCCGCGGACGCCGCACACATTGAGTCGCCACAAAGGCACTGCTGCCCCATACCAAAGGCAAAGATTGCCGCAAACGTTCATCAACCGGGAGTTTGCCACCCCCGGCCTTCAGCCGCTCCAGAAATTGCTGCCACAATGCGGTCACGCTTTCTTGCAACGACTCAGGCAAGTTGGATTTTTCCAGTAAATCAGGCATCGTCATGTGACCTCCGCCACGCTTTCCGAAATTGACGCTGAAGATTGCATAAAAACAGTCTATTACTAAAGTTCAAACCCGAAACAGGAGCATATAAAGATGCGGAAACGCTTTGAAAAATATCGTCAAGTACAATTGCGTGAAGCCACAGAATTCGCCCATTTGCCTGTTGGGCAAAAATTCGCCACCGAAGAATATTTCCTGGAAAAAATCGACCCGGCCTCTGCTCTGATCCTGGACGTTTTGGCGGGAAGCCCATGGATGCTGGGGAAAAGGCGTTATTTCCCGCCCCAAACCAAAATTTGCGGCGTGAGTCATTAAAAACCTTCTCGACCGGCGTTTACCTTGTCAGGAATGGGAAGCGCCTTGAAGACCGGCTCCCTTGCAAACGGTCTCCCTTTGCGCTTTTCGGAACAATCCTAAATGGTAGGCGCTGTCACCCCGTGGGTCTTTTCATAAAGATCCTGGCAGGCAAGGCAACGCTTGGCGGTTGGATTGGCCGTCAAGCGTTGCAAACCGATAGGCTGGTCGCAATCCACGCAAATGCCATAAGTACCTTTGGCTATCCGGATCAAGGCATCGTCAATTTCACGCAGTTCTTGGACATGCCGGGAAATCGAAGCCAGGTTGAGATCCACCAGGAGATCAGCCACTGCTTCTTCTTCAGGATCGTGGACCCGGCCGGCCAATTCGATATATTGTTCTTCGTCGGTTTTTAATAGCTCATCCCGGATTTCTTGGCGAAGCTGCCAATAACGCTCCTTCAAACGCTTTTTAAATTCATTTAAATGCTGCTCAGTCAAGCTTTCCGCCATAATCAGCTCCTTCTTTCAAGTAACAAGTAATTAGGGTGTAACCGCTTTTGGGTCTGTGATTGAGTCGAACTGCTGAAAAACACATGTCGCTTGGAATGTAACAAATCCCCGGCTCAGTTGCAGAAGTTTGTTGCAAACCGAATGAAACATACGCTAACGAACCTCTGACTTAATCCGAGGCTCCCTAATAGAATGTGGCCTATGATTGCAATCTTCAACGAAAAATCCAACAACACTCAATCTGAGTGTCATCTAAAAAATCAGGTATAATTCTCTGGTTTTCAATTAAACGCCTGCGATCTTATGGATACAAAAGTCAAAGCCGGAATTATTGTGCTGATTGTCGTTGCCGTGATGTTTTTCTTACCCGCAACTTGTTCCAGCAGCCGTAAGGTTCATGCCAATTCCCTGCAAAATGCTTATCGCTCCGCCAAAATCATCAAAAACTACATTCGCGATGACAGCAAGCGCCTGGAATTTCAAATCGCCTTTGGCACCCTGCAAAAAATCAAGACCGAAGAAGGCGGCGAAGATGCCTTCCTGGATGCTGTGGACGGAAAAACCGCCGAGGAAATCATTGAACTGGCACGGCAAGAAGTAAACGCTAAAATTGCCAGCGGCGACAAACAATACGCCAAATACCAGTCCTGGGAGGATATGGTCAAGCAATTGACCAAAAATACCCCCAAGGTATTGGGTTCTGAACGCCCGCAAAAAGCTTACGAGTAAAAAACCTTTACCGAGGTTGATTTAAAATTCACCCACAGGGGTTGGCCCAACGTCAACCCCATTTCCTGACTTGATTCTTGAGTAATCAACACCTCAAACCGTTCTCCCGCCATCACGGTTACCCGAACACAGCCGCCTTCCTCTTGCAGACCCGTCACCCGGCCAGGAAAACGGTTGCGCATGCTCGATTGCAGCGGTTGCTTGGACAAGACTATGTCACGGGGATGAATGGCAATCCGGTTGCCAGCCAACTGGCCGTTCGCCAGTAGCACTTCAATTTTGCCGGTCTTGAAGCGTTGCTGTTCGATGGAACCGGTCAATATATTGACCCAGGGAACACCTGCCAAACGCCCGTCCTCCAGGGCAACCACAGCATCAGCCCACGCCAATGCCCGAAGATGATCGTGGCTGCTAACCACTACAGTCACACCCTTTTGGGAGAGTTCTCGCAGCAGCGATTCCAGATGCTCATGACTGCGGCGGTCCAAGTGGGAAAAAGGTTCATCCAACAATAAAATTTCAGGTTCCAGCGCCAAGACCCGTGCCAATGCGACCAGTTGCCTTTGGCCACCGGATAAATCCATAGCCGGCTTCTTCAAGGAAGCGTCGAACCCGACTCGCCTGAGCGCCTGTAATGCCTTTTCTCTATGCCGACCTTTGGCAACACCGTGACACTTCAACCCCACCGCCACATTTTCCAGGGCTGTTCCATGGAACAAATAAGGCTGTTGCATCACCCAACCGATTTTGCGGCGCAACGAGCTTGCGGGATTTTTCTGAATCCGATGCCCCTGGCATGAGATTACCCCTTTATCCGGAAGCTCCACTAAAGCCAACATTCTCAGCAAGGTGCTTTTTCCCGCCCCGTTGGGGCCCACCAACGCTGTTATTTTGCCCGTTTCAATCGTTAACTTTGGAATTGCCAATACCGGCTGGCCATCATAGCTATGTTCCAAATGACATATTTCGTAAAGGATGTTCATTTCTCCGGCTGCAACCAGACCAATAAGCCATTGATGATAAAAGCCACGGTTAACAACAAAATACCCAGCGCCAGACCCAATTCAAATTCTCCTTTGCTGGTCTCCAAGGCAATGGCGGTGGTCATGGTGCGGGTCAGCCCCTGGATATTACCCCCCAGCATCATGGCAATGCCCACTTCCCCCACGGCCCGGCCGAAACCCGTGACCAGCGCCGCCAGCACTCCTGCCCGCGTTTCCGACAACACCAGGACAAAATACCGCCAACCTTTGGCGCCAAGGCTTTTCAAGGTCAACAAAAGCCGGGGATCACTTCCCATCACCGCCGTACTCACCAAATGAATCATTACCGGCAAGATCAAAACACATTCCCCTATGACCACCGCCGTGGGGGTGTAGAGCAGCCCCCAGTCTCCCAACGGACCACGGCGGCTCAATAGCCCATACAAAAGCAGTCCCACCACCACTGTCGGCAAGGCCATCAATGACCCCAATCCTTGACGGAGCAGACGCTTGCCCGCAAATTCCGCAATCCCCAGCGTCACCCCGCAAGGCACCGCTATCACCGATGCCAACGCAACGGCGGCAAGGGAAATTTTCAGGGAAGTCCAAACAATAAAGTACACCTCCCAATCTCCGCTGATCAGTAAAGCCAAGGCCGCGTTTAAAGATGATCTAAAATAATCCATTCAGGTTAAAATACTCCCGTTTATTAACCACAAAGAAAAATCACCGCCATGCGCACCAGCCAATTTCCTCTCAACACGATCAAAGAAACCCCTTCCGAAGCTGAAATCGTCAGTCACAAACTGATGCTCCGTGCCGGCTTGATCCGCAAGCTGGCGGCCGGACTCTATACTTGGTTGCCGCTGGGGCTGAAGGTGCTGCGCAAGGTCGAGCAAGTCGTGCGCGAGGAAATGGACCGCGCCGGCGCCCTGGAACTCTTAATGCCCGCCCTGCAACCGGCGGAGCTGTGGCGCGAATCCGGCCGCTGGGAAAAATACGGCCCGGAATTGATGCGCCTCAAAGACCGCCATGAGCGAGAGTTCTGCCTCGGCCCCACCCACGAAGAAATCATCACCGACCTGGTGCGCCGGGAAATCAAAAGTTACAAGCAAGTCCCGGTTAATTATTATCAGATACAAACCAAATTCCGCGATGAAATTCGCCCCCGCTTTGGCATCATGCGCGCCCGCGAGTTTATCATGAAAGACGCCTATTCTTTCCACCGGG
Organism: Methylothermaceae bacterium; assembly: GCA_026985035.1. GTDB lineage: Bacteria > Pseudomonadota > Gammaproteobacteria > Methylococcales > Methylothermaceae > Methylohalobius. The sequence continues at coordinate 1,375 of JALSQY010000248.1, read as the reverse complement.
ATCGGGACTCGCTCCAGGAAACCTACGAACGCATGCATGAAGCCTACAGCGCGATTTTCACCCGCCTGGGGCTGGATTTCCGTGCGGTGCTGGCAGATACCGGCGCCATTGGCGGCAGTCTGTCCCACGAATTCCATGTCCTGGCTGACACCGGCGAAGACGCCATCGCCTTTTCCACAGAAAGCGGTTATGCCGCCAACGTGGAACTGGCCGAAGCCCTGCCTCCCGCGGAAACCCGCCCTGCCCCCTCTGAACCGCTGGCACTGGTGGATACCCCTCATCAACATACTATCGAAGAAGTCAGCCAGTTTCTTGACGTGCCGCCTGCCAAGTGCCTCAAAACCTTGCTGGTCAAGGGGGAAAACGGCACGGTTGTCGCATTACTCTTGCGCGGCGACCACGAGTTGAATCCCATCAAGGCAGAAAAATTACCTCAGGTACAAGCCCCTCTGGAATTTGCGACGGAAGCGGAAGTCCGGGCCGTGGCCGGATGCAGTCCTGGCTCCCTCGGCCCCATCGGGCTCGAGATTCCCATGGTGTGTGATCGTAGTGCGGCGGTGTTGGCGGATTTTGTCTGCGGAGCCAACGAGGACGGCAAGCACTACCGCGGCGTCAATTGGGAGCGGGATGTGCCGCTTCCCGAAATCGCCGATATCCGCACCGTCCAGGAAGGCGATCCCAGTCCCGATGGCAAGGGCACGTTGGTTATCCGCCGGGGCATTGAAGTAGGCCACATCTTTCAGCTCGGCACCAAGTATTCAGAAGCCTTGAGTGCCACCATTCTGGATGAAAACGGACGGGAAGAATATTTGATGATGGGGTGTTACGGCATCGGGATCACCCGGGTGGTGGGCGCTGCCATCGAGCAGAATCACGACGAAAAGGGTATCTGCTGGCCCGAGGCCATCGCTCCCTTCCAGGTGGCGATTGTACCGGTCAACATGCATAAATCCGAGCGGCTTCGCAAAGCCGCCGAAGCGCTGTATCGGGAATTGCAATCCGCCGGCTTGGAAGTATTGTTCGACGACCGGCACAGCCGGCCCGGCGTGATGTTCTCGGATATGGAACTGATCGGCATTCCCCACCGGATCGTCCTTAGCGACCGGTTACTGGATGCCGGTAAAGTGGAATACCGCCACCGGCGAGAGGATCAAAACCAGGAAATCAGCCGCGACGAGATTTTGGCTTTTCTCACCGGCTGAGGGATTGCTGATCAAGCCAGGGGGACTTGAACTGAGCTGCCTTGATTTCAGACAGCTTGGGTAAATCTCGATCCTGCGTGTGGCACTCGACTGGCTGTACTGCCATAGGCAAGGTCCAATTTTTGATTGACCGTATCCACATGGCCCTGGGAAGAATGATTGCCGCCGCAGAT
>JALSQY010000247.1 GCA_026985035.1 Methylothermaceae bacterium | reverse complement strand
GGATTTTATGCCAGGGCAATCGATCCAGATGGGACAACCGATGGGAAGGTTTTCAACCGCCTGAATGTCTGGTTACGCTTTGCTAACCAGACCTACGGCTGCCGCTGGCTGTAAGGTGGCTGGATTTACTCCGGATCGGCCGGTTCAAATAGACCAAGCAACAGGAATCTTTTCAACAGCCCGATTATTTTTGATCCAGAGCAAAATTGAAAGAAAAACCTGACTGACTTGCGAGTTAGTTGCTAAAATGACACAAATTGTGGCTTTTACTAACAACTTTCTTTGAGGTTTGAATGACACTTTGGCAGGATTTCAATCAATGGAAACGCCGCGCTATCATTAAAACCGGCAAGCGCGTCACCCGCGCCATCGACAGGTTTCTCGCCAGTCAATCCCTGGTTGGCGATCCACCGGCTTTCGACACCAGCCAGTTCGAGTGGGTAAAAATCCTGGAAAACAACTGGCAACCTATCCGCAAAGAAGCGGAACAGCTACTAAAGGAACGGGAACTCATCCCCGCCTTTCATGAAATTTCTCCGGACCAGACCCGGATCTCCAAGGGAGATCATTGGAAAACCCATATTTTGTATGGCTTCGGCCGCCGCATTGAGACCAATTGCCAGCGTTGCCCGGAAACCGCCAAGGTCTTGGAATCCATTCCCGGCATGATGACCGCCTGGTTCTCCATGATTGATCCCGGCTATCACATTCCGCCTCACCGGGGGCCGACAAAGAGCTTCTTGGTTTGTCATCTCGGCTTGATTGTTCCCAAGGACAAAGATAAATGCTACTTGCGGGTGGCCGACCAAAAACTGACGTGGGACGAAGGCAAGTGTTTCGTATTCGATGATACCTTCGATCACGAAGTGCGCAACGATACCGGTGAACACAGGGTGGTACTATTGGTGCATGTGGAACGCCCCATGCGGGCTCCTGGCAGAATCGTCAGCAAACTGTTTCTTGCGCTGATTAAAGCTTCGCCTTATGTCAAGGATGGGGTAAAGAACATGGAGAAATGGGAGGACCGCTATGCTGCCGCTTTGCGGCGAATGGAAAATCAACCGGTTCCTCAAGATTGACAGGATGCCATGAACGCGCCAGCAATTAAAACCGCTCCACCTCCCGCCTTGCCGTTTTTTCCCGACTTTTTCATTGTCGGCGCGCCCCGCTGCGGCACCACAGCCATGAGTCATTATTTGGCTCATCATCCCCACATCTGTTTCTCCCGTCCCAAGGAACCCCATTACTTCAGTTTGCTGCAAAAAATCCTGCCCGACCTGGATATTGAACAGCACTATCTGGGACATTGCTTCGGCCATTTTGACCCGCAGCAACATCAAGTAATGGGCGAAGGATCGGTCTCTTATCTCTATGACACCGAGGCTATCGAACACATCCTCCAGCTCAATCCCGATGCCAGATTCATCATCATGGTACGCAACCCGGTGGATATGGTGTATTCCTACCATGCCCGCCTGGTGGCATTACTGGATGAAACCGAAGAAGATTTTGCCAAAGCGTGGCGGCTTCGTCATCAGCGCGCTCAAGGCAAATTCATCCCCAAAACCTGCCGCGATCCCTTTCTCCTCCAGTACGAAGAAGTGGGAAAAATGGGGAAATACCTTCAACGGTTTCTACGGTTCGCCGGCCGGGACCGCTGCTTGGTCATCGTTTTCGATGACTTTGTTGCCCAGCCTAGAGATGCCTATTTGAAAATACTCGGTTTTATCGGCGTCAAAGATGATAGCCGCTCGGAATTCTACCCGGTGGAAAGCAACAAATACGCCCGCTCCAAAGTTTTACAAAGGCTGTTGACCCGGCCACCCGTGCGGGTAGCCAGCTTTGTCGCCACGTTGGAACATCAAAAAAAGCGTAAAAAACTCAAAAAGAAATCCCCCATCAAACGGCTGCGCAAATGGTTGCTGAAAAAAAACACCCTCATCAAAAAACGCCCGCCCTTGGATGCCGCTCTGCGGGAAGAATTGAAGGAAACCTTTCGCGAAGACGTGATGCTTCTTTCGCGGCTGCTCAACAGGGATTTGAGCCACTGGCTGGCAAAATAAAGTCGCACGGGAATTTTTTTCACCGCAGAGACGCAGAGAAATTTAATAAAAAAAAATTTCCCAAAGTTTTTGTCACTTCAAGCAAAACGGGAAGCCTTCAGCGGTTGCCCACGAATTTTCCCCTCCGCTTGCAATGACAAATCTAAAATTTATCTCTGCGTCTCTGCGGTGAATGACCGAACCACCAATTTAGTAAAGAGGATCACCGAAACACCCCTTGCCGATATAACTGCCACAACATTCCCCAACCAAAAATCAAAGGGTGTTTACGCACCTTTTGAGGAACTTCGATTTTCCTGCCGGAATGGCGCTCCAATTTCCAGATAATGTAATCCACCCCGCCTTGAAAGGTAAACAAAGCCTTGATAAGGCGTAACAACGATAATGCTTTACCCTGGATTCGGCGAGCCTGCCAAAGTAAGCGGCACTTCTTTCGAATTGACTCCGGGATTTCCAAACAATACTCTTCTGCTTCAGTTTGTTTGAGGATGTCGCAAAAGGCAACATCCTCCGCAATGGCGGAACCGGAAAATCGCACTTTCCCTGATTGAGCGTGTCGCAAAAGCCCAAGGATGGACTTTTGCGACACGCTCTTTTGGAGGTAGGTCAATCGCTTTATCAAGGGTAGCGTCAAAGCCTGGTAATAGCCTTCGCCGTACTCGAATAACTGGTTCGCCCGGGCCTCTCCCATCTCCGCCCGCAGTTCCGCGCTATAACTCAACCGCAATCCTGTTGTCCACAAGGTACGGGCATCGAAGCAAGGGGGTAACATCGGCACGGTGTTAGCGACAAAAGTGGCAGCCGCTTTGATCAGCACCTTGGCAACCCAGTGGGGAATAGATGGTTGTGCCCCCGGAAAATCGGCACACTCTCCGCCATGGATGATAAGACACGGCTGGGAGAATCGTCCCCATAGATAGGAGTGAAACCACATCATCCCCCGCTCAAAATCCCTGGCCGTGACCACCGCATATTTGGCCCTTACGGTGCGGCCCTGATAGTCTGCCTCCAAATAAAAGACATTGGGCGGCAAAAGTTTATTGACCCAGGCCAGCCAGCGATTTGTGTAGGCCTTGTTATAATCATCTACCAAAACATAAAGATCCACCAGGCCATCGAAAGGGTCGCCGCCACGCAGACACGAACCATACATCAGCACAGCCACCACGTGCTCCCCATAACGCTGACGGATGGCATTGACCAAAGATTGCACCGGCGCTGGAAATGGCCGGGTGATGTTCTTTTCCATCCACTCCAATAATGATTCTTCGCTAACAACGTTTGTCATGCCATCACAAGCCTTTACCCTTGCGCATTTATCCGATCCTCATTTAACTTCACTGGCAGTCGCACAACCTGGCGCCTTATTGAATAAACGCCTACTGGGCTATCTTTCCTGGCAACTCAAGCGCCGCCGCGAACACCGGCCAGAGGTATTATCAGCCTTGATTGCCGACTTGCACCGCCAAGCGCCGGATCATATCACTATCACCGGCGACCTTACTCAAATCAGCCTGGAACACGAATTCCGCCAGACCGCCCGCTGGTTGGCGCAATTGGCTGACCCTGAACGAATCAGTGTCATCCCTGGCAACCACGATGCCTATGTACCCCTGGCCTGGAACGAATCGCTGCGTTACTGGCAAAGTTATATGACTTCCGATGCCGGAACACAATCGGTTTTCCCTTTTCTGCGCGTCCGTGGCCCGGTTGCCTTGATCGGGGTGAATTCCGCAGTGCCCAGCGCACCTTTCCTGGCAATCGGGACGGTTGGGGATCAGCAAATCCAAAAGCTGGCATCCCTGCTGGAAGCAACCGCCAAACAAAATCTTTTCCGTGTCCTTCTCATTCATCATCCACCACACCCGGAAGCCATCAAATCCAGAAAACGGTTGACCGACATAAAGCCGGTGCAAGCCTTACTGCGCCAATACGGGTGCGAATTGATCCTTCACGGTCACAGCCATCTTTGGCAATTGCATTGGCTACAAGGACCCAATAAAACCAATATTCCCATGATTGGCGTACCTTCCGCCTCGGCCATCGGCCACAAGCGGGGCTACCGGAGCCGCTATCATCTTTACCGAATTACCAAGACCCAGGAAGGATGGCGGCTTGAGGTAACCATCCGGGGATTAAACGAGCATCTGACCTTCGGCAAGGAAGGGGACTTTACGATCACCCTCCCATGAAGAAGGTGTCGCAACGCCCCGGATGGACTTTTGCGACATCCTCACAAAAATTATTGCCAAATCGCCCGCCGGCACAGAAACAAGGCAATCACCAAGACAACCAGGGTCGGCACCATTGCTGTCGTCAACGGCGAAATGCCCAACAATAATCCAGCATTGGCCACCACCTGGGTGGCCAAAAAATACAACAGTCCCACCATCACCGCCAGCACCACCTGCAAACCAAAGCTTTGGGCCCTGGGACTTGCAACCATAATGGGAACCAAGAGCAGAATCATTACCGCCATGGTGACAGGGAGCAGCACCCTTTGCCAGAACAACAACTCATAGCGCTCGGCATTTTGGCCGGTATGGATGAGATATTGGACATAACTGAACAAATCCGTCACGGAAAGCGTCTCGGCAGGCAACTCCAGTGCTTGCAGTTGATCCGTACTCAAAAATGAATCCCAGCGCCATTCTTTATGGTGCTGGGTTTTCAACAAACCTTGGTTCCACGCCTTGATAAATACATCCTCTAAAATCCAGTGGGCACGGTCTCTGATATCGGCGCGCTTGGCATGAATGAATTGTTGCAGCCGGCCAGTGGCATCGAACTGATAGATATTCAAATCTTCCGGTACCCGGCTATGGAGAAGGGTGCCCACGTTGAGAAATTGCAAGCGGTTGCGGGACCAAAAGCCCTGTTCGGTACGCAGACTATCGCTGCCCACTAACGCCTGATGACGATGGAGAAAAGCCCAGCGCTCACACAAAGGGGCAATGAACTGGGCAATCACCACCAGCAATAGCGCTGCAATCACCACACTTTTCAGTAATGCAATGACCATCTGCACCACTGACATACCGGAACTGCGCATTGCCAGCAACTCACTGCCCTTGGCCAAGCCGGCCAACCCAAAACTGCCCCCCATCAAGGTGCAAATGGCGGCAAAATCAAGTATCTTGGTGGGGAAAGTCAATCCCACAACAATAAAGGCATCTTTCAGGCGGTAATTACCCTCTCCCACCTCACTCAGCTCATCCACCAAATCCAGAAACCCAAACAACCCCAAAAGCACCAACAGCACAACCAAATAACCTTTGGCAAATTCCCGTCCCAGATAACGTTCTAACAGATTCATGGGCTTGTTTCTTTACTTTCCAAGGCAAAAGCCATTCCAGGACACCCTATTCACGTTTTTGTTTATACATCAGTTACTTATCCAGAGGCCCAAAGCCGGCTGATGAAATAGTCGGGCTAGCCCGGATATTTCATCAGCATCCCGGATGATGGCGCAGGACAGGCGCGTTTGGACGCAGAATTGGACCGAAAGCCATAGCGATGGCTATGGCTTGAGGGAAATTCAAGCCCAGGCGTGCCTGGACCAGCCAGGGCCGGGATAGGATTGGGGCCGGGGACAAAATGGCTCTTGTCTTTTGTCATGAATCACCGTGATTTCTATCTATACATCAGTTGCTTATCCAGAGGCCCAAAGCCGGCTGGTGAAATAGCCGGGCTAGTATCCGGGCGCGGGTTTCAAGCGGCGGGCCCGCCACCAACTTCGCCACACAGGCCAATAGAAAAAACACAGAATCGCCACCAACAAGCAATCTGGCCACCAAACCCCTGGAATTGGGCCGATCACCCCTTCCTTTACCCAGGTTTTGGCCATGCCGCTCAAGTTGTAGTACACCGCAAACAAGACAATGGCGAGAATAGTCTTGCCATAACGCCCCTGGCGTGGTTTAGTCCGGCTCAAGGGCACGGCCAGCATTGCCAAAATAACGGTAGAAACAGGGCGTAGCAGACGCCATTGGAGCTCGGCTATATCCTTGGGATTGCCAGAACCCCATAGTTGCCGCATCGCCGCTGCTTTGCTTTTGTATCCTGTCGGTTCCGGCGCCCCCGCCAGGGTCAAAGTCAAATGCTTGAATTTCAGGACAAAGTCATCGCTTCCCCGGGGAGCAAGCTCGTAAGCGTAGCCATCTTCAAACTTCAACAAGGTGTCGCCATTTGCTTTTTTCTCCTCTTGAAACAAGCTCTGTGCGTAGATGGTTTTTACTTTTTCATCGCTTTTCAGTCCCCGACTGAAAAACACCTTCTCTAGTCGCTGTTGCTTGCGGTCTACCGCCTCGGCAAAGATCACATAATCGGATGATTCGCTGGCATAAAAACGGCCTGCTTCCAATTTATTGATGTCAAATTGAGCTTCCGCACGGTTTTTTAGGATATAGCTTTTTTCATAGGCCAAAGGACGCAGCATCATGGAAAAAAAACCCACAATCAAAGCCACAAATAATCCCAGGCGCAATACTGACCAGAGAATCCTTCCTTCGCTGTAACCACAGGCCGCCATGGCAACTACTTCAGAATCTGTGTGCAATCGCCCCAACCCCATGACCACGGATAAATACAAGCCGATAGGCAGCAACACTTCCAGAGCGATAACGACCTTCAATGCGATCAATTGGCTGACAATATCCACTGGCAGCAGTCCCGCCACGGCCTCAGACAGGATTTTGGCGGTACTGTAACCGCCGAACATGAGAATAAACAATGAGCAGATGGCAGCAAACGGCCGGAGAACTTCCCGGATTATATAGCGGTCTAGAAAAAAAAACTTAATCAGGCGAATCATTCCATCCCCGGCGTTGATGTTTGGCAAGGCAATCGTGAAATTGAAGCAAATAATCGCATACCTCCCCCTGCAGAAAGCCTATTGAGGGGTAAAAATACCATCATTGCAGCAATAATATGCCTATAATTCCATTGACTGGCGTAGGAAATTTGTTGCAAAAACACATAGATCATGTTGCCCTACTGATACAATGGATTACCATTTTCCTATTCTATGGACGGACAGACACCACAACGGTATCGAACGTGAAATTGTAACGAATGTCCAGGCAGATAGGCACAGCTATCTTGATATTCATATGACCGCTTTCGGACTTCACATACCTGATGAATGACACTCTGCGAAAATTCCAACAAACCTCCCCCTTCTACGGAGCGAATGCCGCATACCTGGAAGCACTCTACGAACGCTTTCTGAAAGATCCTGGCAAAGTCCCAAGCGAATGGCGGGAACGCTTTCAGGCACTGCAAAAACAGATACCAGGGATGGGGGATGTTCCCCATAGCGACATCCAAAAGCAGTTCAAGCAGCTAGTGCGGCATCGGCCCGCCGCAGCTCTTGAGGCCGTCCCTGAAACCCTTTGCCAAAAACAAATCGCGGTCAACCGGTTGATAGAGCAATACCGGCTGCTCGGTCATTTGATTGCCGATAACAATCCCCTGCCCTTGAGCCCCAAGCCTTATCTTCCAGAATTGGACCCGGCTTTTCACGGCCTGGATGATACCGATCTCGATACCGAATTCGACGCTTCCCTCATTAGTGGATGCCATAGGCTCACCTTGAGGGAAATTCTCCAGCGCTTAAAACGCACCTATTGCGGTTCCATAGGCAGCGAGACCATGCACATTCTGGAAACGGAAATCCGCGCCTGGCTCCAACAAAGACTGGAAACCACCGAGGGCAAAATCGAGCTGACCCCGGAACAAAAACGCTGGTTGCTCAAACTGTTGACAGCCGCCGAAGGCATTGAAAAATATCTACACCGCCGCTACGTGGGGCAAAAACGCTTCTCCCTGGAAGGTGGAGAAAGCCTGATACCGCTTTTGGACGAGATGATCCAACACGGCGGGGAAGCCGGCATTCGGGAAGTGGTACTGGGCATGGCCCACCGGGGGCGGCTCAATGTCTTGATCAATATTCTCGGCAAGCAACCTGCCACGCTGTTCGAAGAATTCGAAGGCAAAGCCGCGCCCAGCGAAGGCACCAGCGGGGATGTCAAATATCACATGGGTTTTTCTTCCGACGTGGCCACACCCGGCGGACCGGTGCATTTGGCGCTGGCTTTCAACCCTTCTCACCTGGAAGTCATTGATCCGGTAGTGGAAGGCTCGGTCCGGGCCCGCCAGGACCGGATCGGCAGCAATGCCCACAATCAAATTCTGCCCCTGCTGATTCATGGCGATGCCGCTTTCGCCGCTCAGGGCGTGGTGATGGAAACCCTGCAAATGGCTCAAACCAGGGCATTCCATACCGGCGGCACTGTCCATATTGTGGTCAACAATCAAATCGGCTTTACCATCAGCAATCCCTTCGACGCCCGCTCCACCACCTATGCCACGGATGTCGCCAAAATGGTGGAAGCCCCGATCTTCCATGTCAACGGCGATGATCCCGAAGCGGTGCTCTACGTTGTCAGGTTGGCCCTGGACTATCGCATGACCTTCAACCGCGACGTGGTCATCGATCTGATTTGCTATCGCCGCCACGGCCACAACGAGGCCGACGAACCTGCCGTGACCCAACCTGTGATGTATGCCATGATCCGCAAACATCCCAGTGTCCGGCAACGCTATGCTCAAAAACTGATCGAAGAAAAAATCATCTCTGACGGCGAACCGGAGCAAATGGAACAGGAATATGTCGCCGCGCTGGAAAAAGGCGGCCCGGTACTCCGGCCAATGCTGGAAAACTCATTCAGTACCCACAAGGTGGCCTGGAGCCAATATCTTCATAGCCGCTGGGATGTGCCTTACGATTCATCCGTTCCCTTGGGAAAATTACGGGAACTGGCCGAAATGTGGCTGGAACTGCCACAAGGATTCGAGCTTCATCCAAGAGTCGCCAAAATCTGGGAAAACCGCCGTAAAATGACCGCCGGCGCCTTGCCGCTGGATTGGGGCTATGCCGAAAACATGGCCTATGCCACCTTGCTAGGGGACCGCAAGGCGGTTCGCCTCACCGGCCAGGACGCCGGCCGGGGCACTTTTTTCCACCGCCACGGCATCGTCTATCATCATCAAACCGGCGAACCTTACATTCCTTTGAAAAAAATCGCCTATCACTATCAAACGCGGTTTTTCCTGTATGACTCCCTGTTATCAGAAGAGGGGGTTTTAGGCTTTGAATTCGGCTACAGCACCGCGGAGCCGGAAAGTCTGGTGATTTGGGAAGCGCAATTCGGGGATTTCGCCAATGTCGCCCAGGTCGTCATCGACCAATTCATCAGTTCCGGAGAAGCCAAATGGGGGCGTTTGAGCGGCTTGGTCTTATTCCTCCCTCACGGCTACGAAGGTCAGGGACCGGAACATTCTTCCGCCCGCTTGGAACGTTTTCTGCAACTGTGCGCCGAAGATAATCTCCAGGTTTGCATTCCCACGACTCCGGCGCAGATTTTCCATCTGCTGCGCCGGCAAATGCTGCGTCCTTACCGCAAACCATTAATTACGCTGACTCCCAAAAGCTTGCTCCGCCACCGGCTGGCGGTCTCCAACCTGGATGAATTGTGCGAGGGGCACTATCAATTGGTCATCGATGAAATCGACCCGATTGAAAAACCAAAGGTGCACCGGATCATTCTTTGCAGTGGCAAAATCTATTACGAGCTGCTGGAATCCCGGCGCCAGGAAGAAATCGACGACATTGCCATTCTACGCCTGGAACAGCTTTATCCCTTTCCCAGCGATGCATTGCAAAAGGCTTTGAGCCAATACCCAAACCTGAGGGAACTGGTCTGGTGTCAGGAAGAGCCCCAAAACCAGGGCGCTTGGTACCAGATCCGCCACCGTTTTCTGCAAACGTTGCAGCCCAAAGTAAAATTGACCTACGTGGGCCGGCCATTGCACGCCGCCCCGGCTGAAGGTTATTTCCACATGCACGTTCAGCAGCAACGCGCTATCATAAACGCCGCCCTCCATCCTGAAATTAAATTGCAGGCCACAGGTTAAATGAGCACAGAAATCCGGGTACCCACGCTTCCAGAATCGGTGGCAGACGCCACCGTCGCCGCCTGGCACAAAAGGCCGGGAGAGGCCGTGAAAAAAGACGAAAAATTGGTCGATTTGGAAACCGACAAAGTGGTATTGGAAATTCCCGCGCCGGAAGACGGTGTAGTGGAGAACATCCACCATCCCGAAGGGGATATCGTCACCAGCGGCGAATTACTAGCCACTCTGTCTTCCGCCCAGCCCGCAGCAGTCGCCCCCAAACCAGCTCAGCCCACAGCAGTGGCGGCAGAACCACCCAAAACCGCGCAACCTTTGAGTCCCGCTGTAAGACGGCTCATTGCAGAACACAACCTCGATCCCAGTCAGATTCCCGGTACCGGCAAAGACGGCCGCATTACTAAAGCCGATGTACTCGAATATCTGGCCCGGCAACCTGCAGAACCAACCAAAAAAGCACCAGCACCGGCAGCCGAACCGGAAACCAGACCCGAAACTCCCCCGCTGGCCCCCGCTGGCCAGCGCCCCGAAAAGCGCGTTCCCATGACCCGCATCCGCGCCCGCATTGCCGAGCGGTTATTGGAAGTCCAGCGCAATACCGCCATGCTCACCACTTTCAATGAAGTGGATCTGTCCCAAGTGATTGCGCTGCGGCAGCGCCACAAGCAGGCTTTTGAAAAACAACACGGCATCAAACTCGGGTTCATGAGTTTTTTCGTGAAAGCTTCCGTGGAAGCCTTAAAGCGTTTTCCTGCCGTCAATGCCAGTATCGATGGCAAGGATATCATCTACCATGGCTATTTCGATATCGGGATTGCGGTTTCAACCGAAAGGGGGTTGATCGTTCCGATTCTACGGGATGCCGATCAAATGGATTTTGCCACCATCGAGCATAAAATCATTGAATTTGCCAACAAAGCCCGCGAAGGCACCTTGGCATTCGAAGAACTTGAAGGCGGGACTTTCACCATTACCAACGGCGGCATCTTCGGTTCCATGCTGTCCACGCCGCTGCTCAATCCGCCCCAAAGCGCTATCTTGGGCATGCACGCCATCAAGGAGAGACCGGTAGTGGAGAATGGCGAAATTGCCATCCGGCCGATGATGTATCTGGCGCTCACCTATGATCACCGCATCATCGATGGACGCGATGCCGTGTTGTTTTTGCGCACCATCAAGGAGATTTTGGAAGCGCCGGAACGATTATTCCTTGGGGTTTAAACCGTAGGCTATCACGCCGTCGCTCGGGTGAGCGCAGCGTCACCCGGGAACATGCCAAATCATGATTGTCAGGTTATGCTTGCGCTAACCTGCCCTACCCGACGCTGTCAGGGCAATCGCATGAACGCCGCTTTTTCCGTTCACACTTGATTTTGCAGGATATTGAAGCCCTTCTCCCTCTGGGAAAGGGGTGAGGGTTTGAGCCGATGAATGCAACGGTGTTTTTCCCCCTCACCCCCGGCCCCTTGTATATTTTCGTATTGTAAGATGAATCATTTTGGTTTAGTCCGGTGCGATAGCTCGATGCCCCTTTGGGAAGACAAGCCCGTGGGAGAGCGAGGAGCATCGCAGCGG
>JALSQY010000246.1 GCA_026985035.1 Methylothermaceae bacterium | reverse complement strand
CAAGCTGCGCTTCATGGCCGAGTGCCTGCACCGCTGCCAGAAGCTGTGAAGACACGGCCGCACACGGGTCATAGCTCACCATGATCAGATGTTCCTTGTCCGGGTTGAAACGGATCTCGGAGACGCCATCGAGCCGGCTCAGCGTCTGAATGATTTCCTGAACAGCCGATTCATCCAGGGCGCTTTTGGTGTGAATCAGTACCTGGGCCAGCGTCGTGTCGGCTGCACCGGGATTGCCACTGACAACGATCGGAGTCCTTTGTTTCCCGCCACTGGCAGGTAGTTCTGTAATCGTCATGATGCCACCTCGTGCAGGTTGTTGGATGTTCAGATGAAAAGGGTGACGTCGCACTTTTGTGCGACCGGCAGGAAACTGGCCGCACCGGCGTAATCTGCCACCTCGGGAATGAAGTCATCCTGGCTGTAACCGAATACATCAACGGTCATCTGGCAAGCGATCATTTTCACGTCGGCTTCCAGGCACAGCTGCCGCAATTCTTCGACCGTTGCCACACCCTTGTTTTTAAAGGTCTTTTTCATCAGCCCTGTGGCCAGTTTTTCGAAGCCGGGAATGCCGGCCATGATCAGGTTCGGCATCGGCCATTCGATATCCTGAAACCACCGGGGACCAAATGGCATCTTCATGGGCATTGCGGGATTGCCCAGCGGGCTGACCAGGGCGCCGAGGTCTTTTTTCAGCAGGAGCAAACCGTAAAAGGTGAAGAATACGGATACCTCCCAGCCCAGCGCGGCGGCGGTGGATGCCAGAATGAAAGGGGGATAGGCCCAGTCCAGCGTCCCCTTGGTGGCCACAATGGCCATGGAAGGGGTCTTTGCCGCCTCGATTTCCCTGAGTTTCCCGGCAAGCAGCTCGTCCAGACGCTGATTCAGCCAGGTATCGAGTTGTTTCTGCTGCATATTTTCCAATGACGTCGCCATTTCCCTCCCTCCTTTGTCACCTGGGGACGTGGTGTGGGAACAGGCCCTGCCCATTTCCAAGTACGCTCTTAAAATATAATTCTAACGTAAACGGTAGAAAACGTTTCGGAGGATGTCAAGTCTGCTCGATGATCGACCGCTGCAGGTCATTCAATTTGTGCTAAGGATGGCAAAATGCTCGCGTGAGGCTCATTGAAAGTGAGACTCAGTTCAGATGTTGTGTGCCTTGGTTCTCCACGTCCTGATGACCTGAGAATAGCGCGCACAGCAGAAGTTCAGTCGAGCGTTATACCTTGGTTCTTGGATCGATGACGGTATCCAAATCAACAAGATTCCATTCGCCACTATTCCGATACAACCGTTTGCCCTGATTCGGATAGTCTGCGACGTCTTGTCCGAGGCGCTGTCCCATGACCAGGCAGATCAGTGTTTTCGAGCCGGTGTTTTTCAGGGAATGCGCGGCCGTATTGGCAGGAAAACCTACGAAGTCACCCTCTTCGAATTGGAAAGACTCGCCTTCTATGACAAGCGTTCTCCTGCCGGAAAGGACAAGGACATAGATACATTCTTCCTCGCAGTAGTGCTTGTGATATTCGGTCGAGTCCTTTCCGGGCTCAACGTAGATCAGGTGGACACCGATGTTGTTCAGTCCGACGACGTCTCCCAGCGATTTCCGTATTCTGTCGGCATTGGGATTCAGGAAATGGATTCTTCGTTCTCCCTCCATCTCCTCTATGTCCTTTGCCTTGATGATCAGTTTACGGGCATCCATCTTTCTTCTCCCTTAAAGCGTAATCGCGAGTTCGGCTCGTCATCAGGCTAACAATTTATCAGTAGGGAAACCGTACTCTTTCTCCACCTTGCATATCCCCCTCTGTCAGGATAGATGTCGCCTCCCCGATGTGGGACTCTAATAGACCTTGAGAGGGGGCGGAACGAAGAGCAACTATGCGTTATTCACCCGAACGCAAAGAGGCGGTACTGAGGAAGATGCTGCCACCGCACAACCGCAGCATTCCGGAGCTGGCCGAGGAGGAAGGCATCTCGGAGGGCACCCTGTACAACTGGCGCCGGGCCTGCGAGCAGGCCAACGACTGGGACCGGCAGCAGGCCGACCGCCTCCGGGCCGAACGCAAGGCCGACCGGGAGCGGCTCAAGGCCCTGGAACGGGAACTGAAGAAGAAGGAAAAGGCCCTGGCCGAGACCGCCGCCCTGCTAGCCCGGATTATTCATGAGTGCCTTTATGGTGGATAATTCTCTTGCCAAAAATGCAATGCGCGACACAAACAGCCGCTTGCGATCAGAAATTTTGGCAAAGGAGCAACAGATATAGGGTTTTGATCGATGTCCGGTCTTCTGGGCGCGTCTTTGGGCCCAGCGGGATCCTCAGAAGGGCTCTGATACGGTTAATTGCAGCAACGGGCTATTTTGTTGCGTAGCGGGTTATACCGGCACGGCACCGACTGAACGAGCGATCCGGCGCCACTCATCGGCATAGGGGGTGCTGACGGGAAGATGCAATACCATCCTGCGAACCGAGGATTCGAGCCAAGCCCCCATTTTGAACAAGCGTAGT
>JALSQY010000245.1 GCA_026985035.1 Methylothermaceae bacterium | reverse complement strand
GTGATTTATGTTTATACATCCGTTACTTATCCAGAGGCCCAAAGCCGGCTGGTGAAATATCCGGGTTAAGTGTTAAGGACATGGAAATCAACTGGTCCACCTTTATCCTGGAAATCATCAATTTCCTGGTGCTGGTCTGGCTGCTCAAGCGCTTTTTGTATTTGCCGGTCAAACGGACTGTCGAGCAGCGGCAACAAGCAATCGAAGCCAGGCTAACCGAAGCCGGCCGCCTTAAACAGGAGGCGGAAGCCATGAAGGTCCGTTACGAAAACCGGCTGGCGGATTGGGAAAAAGAAAAAAAACAGGCCTGGAAAGCGCTGCAACAAGAAATCGAGGCCGAGCGCCAGCGCCGTTTGCAGGCTATAGAACAAGAGTTGGCCGAAGTCCGCAAAAAGGCGGAGGTGGTTTGGGAGCAGGAAAAGCGGGAATGGCGTCGCCATACCGAACAACAAGCCCTGCAGTTGGGGGCGGCCTTCGTCGCCAAGTTGCTCCAGCGTTTGGCGGATGAGCACCTTCACCAACGGCTCGTGCGGTTGTTGCTGAAGGATTTACAGCAATGGCCGAAAGACCATCGTCGGACCTTGCTGCGGGAATTCCACGGCAATCCCAGACCAATCCGGATTATTTCCGCCTATCCGCTTTCTTCGGTGCAACAACGGGACCTGGCTGACGCCCTGGAACAATTTTTGGGAGACGGTTTGAACATTCACTTCATCGAAGACGCTTCCCTTTTGGCCGGGGTCCGGATCGATCTGGGCGCTTATGTGATTCGCGCCAATCTCAAGGACGAATTGGAGTTTTTTGCCCATGGCCACGCCTGACAGCCCAACACCCCTGATTGGCTCTCTGCAAAAGCGTTTGCAACAGTATGCCCTGCAACCCCGCTTGGTGGAGCAGGGCACGGTGCTGTCGGTTGGCGATGGCATTGCCTGGATTGCGGGGCTGCCATCGGCGGCCATGGATGATCTATTGGAGTTTGAGGATGGCAGCGAGGGAATGGTGTTTGCCCTGGACCAAACCCGGGTGGGGGCGATCCTGTTACGGGAAACCGAGCGACTCACCGCCGGGACCGTGGTCCACCGGGCGGGGCGCATCCTGAGCATTCCGGTGGGAGATGCGCTGTTGGGCAGGGTGGTCGATCCTTTGGGCAATCCCCTCGATGGTCTGGAGACGCCGGCCTGCGCCGCGCGGCAACCCCTGGATGCTCCTTCTCCCCCCATCATCGAACGGGACTTTGTTCAGACTCCCTTGTACACCGGCGTCAAAATCATCGATACCATGATTCCCATCGGCCGGGGGCAGCGCCAGCTCATTATCGGCGACGAGGGTACCGGCCGCAGTTCCTTGGCTTTGGATACCGTTATCCACCAGCGCGCCCAGAACGTCTACTGTATCTATGTGCTGATCGGGCAGAAGCGCTCCAGTGTGGTGGCCACCCTGGAAACCCTGCGCCGATACGGCGCCATGGAATATACCACGGTCGTCGTCGGCGAGGCCTTTGCCTTGCCGGGCCTCAAATATCTGGCGCCCCTGGCGGGTTGCGCCATTGCCGAACATTGGATGCGGCGGGGACGGGACACGTTGGTGGTCTATGACGATCTCAGCACCCACGCCTACACTTACCGGGAACTCTCCCTGTTGCTGCGCCGGCCTCCGGGGCGGGAAGCTTATCCGGGCGATATTTTTTATCTTCATTCACGCCTGCTGGAACGTTCCACCCGGCTGGCGGCGGATCATGGCGGCGGCAGCATGACGGCGCTGCCCATCGTGGAAACCAAGCAGGGTGAAATCGCCGCCTACATTCCCACCAACCTGATTTCCATTACCGACGGCCAGATTTATCTCGATCAACATTTGTTTGCCGCCGGTTTCCGGCCCGCCATCGATATCGGCAGATCGGTTTCCCGGATTGGCGGCAAGGCCCAGCATCCCCGGGTCAAGGAAGAAGCGGGGCAGATGAAGCTGGACTATCTTCAATTTCTGGAGCTGGAAGTCTTCACCCGTTTCGGCGCCAAGCTGGAAGAAACCATGGCCCGCAAGCTCAGCCGCGGCCGCATCCTGCGCGAAATTCTCAAACAAGACCGCCTCCATCCACTGCCCATTGAGTTCCATCTGGCCTGGCTCATCGCCTTCAACGAAGGACTGTTCGACGGGTTTTCTCCGCAACAAGCCGCCGCCCGGCTGCCTTTACTGGAAGAAAGGGTTCAAACGGCCGGGCTGCGCCTGGAAGATCCCCGCGAGGTCTGGGTGCGGCATTTGCAGGACTGGCTGCAGACATGACCCGGCGCCGGGAGGTGGAAACCCACCTGCAAACCCTGGGCGAGATCCGCGAGATCATGGCGGCGATGAAAAACCTGTCCTTTATGGAAACCCGCAAACTGTCGGCATTTATCGAAGCCCAACAACAAGCCGTTCAAACCATTGAAAGCGCCGGTGCCGACTTTCTGCATTTTTATCCGCAATTGGCGCCGGTTCCAAAGGCTGGTCCCTCGCTGTTTGTGGTGATAGGGTCCGAGCGGGGGTTTTG
>JALSQY010000244.1 GCA_026985035.1 Methylothermaceae bacterium | reverse complement strand
ATCCCTATCTTGAAAAATTTCGCCAGAAAATACATTCGGGAACGAGCTGGCAACGTCAATTGCACAGTTATCGCAAGACCGGCAATTTACATGAAGTCGTCAAGCAATTGGTGAATGAACTCTGCCAAGGGCTGGGTTAGGCGAGAGGGAAACGATCTGCTAAAATCCCAAACAATAGCTCCGAAGGACATTTATGGCCAGCAAACAAATATTTAAAGTTGCATTCGTCAATCAAAACCAAGTCTATGAGATTTACGCTAAACGCGTTTATCAGGGGGATTTATATGGATTTGTCGTGGTTGAGGACTTTGTGTTTGGCGAAGCCAGTTCCATTGTGGTGGATCCTAGCGAAGAAAAGCTGAAATCCGAATTTGAAAACGTCAAGCGCACTTTCATTCCCATGCATGAAATTATCCGCATCGACATGGTAGAAAAAAAGGGTACGGCGAAAATCCTCCCCCTCAAGGAAGTTGGTGGCAGCGGGAGAGGACCTTCTTTCTATTCGCCAGAAAAGAAATAAAGGATAGTCCCGGCAGATAAGCCTAAATTATTTCACTACCTTCAGGGCTGGACGTTTGGGTTTTTCCGGTGTTTTTTTGGGGGAATTGGGTGGTGGTGTATCGCCATCGGTTTCTTCGTCAAAGATCATGCCTTTGCCGGTTTCCTTGGCATAAATCGCTAAAACGGCGGAAATTGGCACATGCACCTGCATGGGAGTCCCGCCAAAACGGGCTTGAAAGCCGATTTCTTCATTCCCCATCAACAAATTTACGACTGCTTCTGGGCGCAAATTCAGGACGATGCGCCCATCTTGAACGTATTGCCTTGGTACAACCACCTGATCTTGATCGGCATCCACCAGAATATAAGGGGTCATGTCATTATCGACAATCCATTCATATATGGCGCGAATGAGATAGGGACGCAGTGGTGTCATGGTCAGGCTGACAGTGTTTCGGATAAGGCGCCCATTTCCAGCTCCACGTCGCTTAGACTTCTCTGAAAGCCTTCGCGGGCGAAAATCCGGTTGGCATAAATTTGGATGGCTTGAGCTTCCTTGGGGAGTTCGACACCGATTTTGGATAGCCGCCACATCAGAGGAGCCAGGGCGCAATCCACCAGGGAAAATTCATCGCTCAAGAAAAAAGGTTTGGAGGCAAATATGGGCGTGGCGGCTATAAGACGTTCACGCAACAATTTCCGGGCCTTGGCGCCTTTTTTGTCTCCTGATGATTCAATTTCGTTGAGCAGGCTGAACCAGTCCCGCTCGATGCGGGAAATCAACATACGGGCTTGGGCCCGCGCTACTGGCTCCATTGGGTGTAATGGTGGATGAGGAAAACGTTCATCCAAAAATTCCATGATAATTCGTGGATCGAATAGTACCAGCTCCCGGTCGACTAAAGTCGGCGTATCGCCATAGGGATTGAGGTCGATAACATCCTCGGGAGGATTGGCGGGATCGATGTATTCGATGTCCGCCTGAATGCCTTTTTCAAACCAAACTACACGCACCTGG
The DNA here is from genome assembly GCA_026985035.1 of Methylothermaceae bacterium. Classification (GTDB taxonomy): domain Bacteria; phylum Pseudomonadota; class Gammaproteobacteria; order Methylococcales; family Methylothermaceae; genus Methylohalobius. Next base: position 10,187 of record JALSQY010000244.1, on the reverse strand, counting down.
TGGCTATAGGGGCAGAAAGGAGAGCAATAGAGTTTCATTACTTTTGGGTCATGTTACAGGGCATTCCAAAACTTGGACCTTGCTGAACTAAACCACTGAAGTAACAGAGCACTGGCAAGTAAGCAGCCGGCTCCCCTTGCTCCATGCCTGTCATATTCACCACAAGAAGCAATCCTCTCGCTTTGGGGAGATTTGTGGAACCTTCCGCTACACTCGAAATAACAGGGCTTAACTTCAGTAAATAGGCCAACATTATTTTATCATGCAACCGGTCAGTGAATCTCTTTCCAATATACTTTCTTGAGTCGGTACATAATGAAGGCCAGTACGATCAAATAAAACAGAACGTACTTGCCAATTTTCTTTCTTTTAATTTGAGCAGGTTCCGCGACATAGTTCAGGAAGTTGACCAGATCGTTGACTGCCAGGTCAAACTCCTTTTTAGTCAGACTCCCGGGAGAAACCAGCTCGAGTTTTTTAATCACGGGGGTTCCCTTTTCATCTTTGACGACAGCTTTTTGGGTTCCCTGGAGATCCCACAATACATGCGGCATTCCCACATCGTTAAAGACCCAGTTATTTACGCCGAAAGGGCGTCCGTCATCTTGATAAAAACTGCGCAAAAAGGTATAGACCCAATCCGCGCCTCTGGCGCGTATGCGCTCGGATAAATCCGGCGTGGGCAAGCCAAACCACTTTTCCGCGTCATCGGGGGGCATTGCTGTCGTCATTGTCCCTGTGGGTTTATCCAGCCAGGGGAATAGGGTTTTCAGGTCTTCATCGGATAGTTTCAAATCCTTTTGGATTCGCTTGTAACGCATGTGTTTGAGGGAGTGACACCCAATGCAGCGCTCGCCATATAGCTTAGCGCCCCGGCGCAGGGACTCGGTATCAAAAACATCCAGATCGGGTGATTGTAAAGGGGCGGTTAGTTCCGCCGCTACCAGCCCGGGAAGACTCACCAGCAAGACGAAGATCAAATGCTTCATAGGAATTTTCTCAGGATTTTATTGTTTTTTATCATTGTTTGAGTATTAGACCAGGCTTCTGCTGCCTTCTTGTAAGGGGGCAAGGATTGGAGTATTGCCGCCAATTTCTCAAAAAAGGGGCGCATAATCTTCCAAATCATCCGCGCAAGTGCGGGGGTCCACCCCTCACGTTCCAGAAAAGGCTTGGGAGGCCAAACCACTCTTTCCGGCACGGGTTTGGTAATTTCCATGCGGGTGTAGATGGGCATGAACAAGAAGAAGGCAAAATAAACAATGGTAAAAACGATGCCGAAAAAGGCTGCTGTCGGTGTGGGTGGAATCGTGCCCAAGTATCCCAGGCTTAAAAAGCTAATCAAAAACAAAGCCAGGGCAATCTTGTAGGTGATACCCCGGTAGCGGATGGAGCGCACGGAACAGCGGTCCAGCCAGGGCAGGAAAAACAAAATGATGATTGCCGCAAACATGGCAAGCATCCCGCCAAATTTGCTCGGAATCGCCCTTAAAATCGAGTAAAACGGAGTGAAATACCAAACCGGCGCAATGTGCTCTGGGGTTTTCAATGGGTCGGCGGGAATAAAGTTAGGATGCTCCAGGAAAAACCCGCCAAAATCCGGTGCGTAAAATACGATCCAAGCGCAAATCGTCAAAAAAACCGTGGCCGCGAAAAGGTCCTTCACCGTGTAATACGGGTGGAAAGGAATGCCATCCAGTGGCACGCCGTTCTTATCCTTCTTTGCCTTGATATCGATTCCATCGGGATTGTTGGAGCCGACCTTATGCAAGGCAACAATGTGCAGGAATACCAAGAATACCAGGACGAGTGGCACGGCAATCACATGGAAGGAGAAGAAACGGTTCAAGGTAACGTCGGAGATGACGAAATCCCCCCGTATCCAGGTGACCAGGTCATCGCCGATTACCGGTATGGCGCCAAACAGGGAAATAATGACATTGGCGCCCCAATAGGACATTTGCCCCCAGGGCAGGAGATAACCCATGAAGGCTTCCGCCATCAACGCCACATACATGGACATTCCCAGCAGCCAGACCAGTTCCCGTGGTTTTTTGTAGGAGCCATAAAGCATGCCCCGGAACATGTGCATATAGACGACGATAAAAAACATCGATGCGCCCACGGCATGCATGTATCGGATCAACCAGCCCCAATCCACGTCGCGCATGATAATTTCGACGGTATCAAAGGCGCGGTCGGCCGAGGGTTTGTAATTCATTGTCAGCCAGATACCGGTGAGTATCTGATTGACGAGCACCAAAAGCGCCAAGGAGCCGAAGAAATACCAAAAATTGAAGTTTTTGGGAGCGTAATATTTGGCGAAATGTTCGTTCCAGACTTTGAGTAGGGGAAAGCGCTCGTCTATCCAAGCAAGCAAGCGGCTTCCGCAATCTTTGCATTCGTTCATGTCAGGCCGATTCCTCCTGTTGTTCTTCTTCTCCAACGATGATGCGGGTATCGGTCAAGTACCGGTAGGGAGGTACTTCCAGGTTGGTGGGCGCGGGCACTTTTTTATAAACCCTTCCTGCCAGGTCAAAACGGGAACCGTGACAGGGGCAGAAAAAACCCCCGAGCCAGTCTTTACCCAGATCGGGAGGCGCCACTTCCGGTCGGTAGGTGGGGGAGCAGCTTAAATGGGTGCAAACCCCCACCGCCACGAAAATTTCCGGCTTGATAGAGCGGTAACGGTTCTGGGCGGCCGCTGGCTGAATGGATTCCTCGGATAAAGGGTCCCGCAACAAAGGTTCCAGTTTGGGTAAGGTTTCCAGCATCTCCTCGGTACGCTTCAATGCCCAAATGGGCTTGCCCCGCCACTCTACCCGGATAAGTTGCCCGGGCTCCAGTTTGGTGATATCGACTTCAATGGGGGCGCCGGCTTCAAGGGTTACCTCACTGGGCTTGAAGTAGCTTAGAAACGGAACCGCGGCCATTGTGGCACCGACGGCACCCACAACGGTTGCGGTTTGGGTGAGAAACTTTCGTTTCTCGTGATCGATCTGACTATCGTCTTGACTCATTATGAAGATTCTCCTCCAAATTCGGCCCTGGCGGTTATTCGATTTTTGTGAAGTCTGAAAGCAATATTCGTACCAGATTAATGGTGTTGGTAGCGGACATGTGCCAGTTGCTGTTATTTTACAAAGGCAATGATGCCTTTTTGCTTTGGATTTTGGCTTTAATCACGGCGAGTGTCAATGACACGCCCGGTTAAAAAAGGTGATGGGGGTATTGCAATCCCGCGTTTCATGGGGTTAGTGCGGTTTTCAACGCAGTTAAAAAAACCTCGTTTTCTCCAGGGGTGCCAATGGTTACCCGCAGGCAGTTGGTTAATAAACCACCGCTTGGATGCAAGTTTTTAATCAGGATCCCTTGTTGTTTGAGTTTGTGAAAAACAGTGTCGGCATCGGGAACGCGGAAAAGAATAAAATTGGCCGCGCTGGGAAAAACTTCCACTTGGGGCAGATTTTGAAGTTGCTGGTACATTTTGGTGCGGTCGCTCCGGATTTGGGCAGTTTGCTGCTCAAAAACAGCGGCATTGGCCAAGGCAAATTCTGCGGTGATTTGGGTGAGGACATTGATATTGTAGGGCAACCGCAGTTTGTCCAACTGCTCCAGCCAAGCCCGGCGGCCCGCCAAAAAGCCCAGACGCAGCCCGGCCAGCCCCAATTTTGACAAGGTGCGCATGACCAGCAGGTTGTCGAATTGACTCAGGCGTTCCATGAAGCTCGCTTGGGCAAAAGGGGCGTAGGCTTCATCCAGGATGACCAGTCCGGGCGACTTGTCAATGATTTCCAGAATGACCTTCTCATCAAACAAATTGCCACTGGGATTGTTGGGGTAAGCGAGAAAAACGATCTGTGGCCGATACTGATCCAGGGCGCTCAGCATTGCTTCGCGGTCCAGGGAAAAATCCTTTTGCAGCGGCACGCCGATACATTTCAATCCCAAGCTGACGGCCAACTGTTGGTACATGACAAAGGTGGGCTGGGGGGTCATGACGGTGGCTTCTGGTTTGCCCGCCAGCGCCATCAACAGGATTTGGATGATTTCGTCGGAGCCATTGCCGAGCAAAATTTCCATATTCTCTGGCACCTTGGCATGTATTTTCAGTGCATGTTTGAGGTGTTCAGGTTGAGGGTCCGGATAGCGGTTGGGTCGAATGTTGCGCAGTCGATCCAGCCACGCTTCCACCATCTCGGGTGGCCAGTGATAGGGATTTTCCATGGCATCCAGTTTAACCATTTCTTCCGCGGAAGGAACGTGATAAGCGTTTAACTTGAGGATTTCCGGGCGGAAAAAAGCAGCGATTTTATCGTCGAGGATGGTCATCGTTTGCTCCGGTATTCCGCAGAACGGGCGTGAGCAGTCAAGCCTTCGCCCCGGGCCAGGATGGAGGCGGTTTCTGCTAATACCGAGGCACCCGAAGGCGAGCAATAGTTGACAGTGGTGCGTTTTTGGAAGTCATACACCCCCAGAGGGGAGGAAAATCTGGCGCTGCCGGAAGTGGGAAGCACGTGATTGGGGCCGGCGCAATAATCGCCCAACACTTCGGCGGTATAGGATCCCATGAAGATGGCGCCCGCATGGCGGATATTGGGCAGCAAGGCCTCAGGGTCGGCTACCGCCAGTTCCAGATGTTCCGGCGCAATGTCATTGGCGATCCGGCAAGCATCGGCCAGATCCTTGACCTCAATCAAGGCGCCGCGCCGGGTAAGAGAGGCGAGGATAATGGCTTCCCTTTCCATCGTGGGCAGCAATTTTTCGATGCTGGCAGCCACCTGCCTGATGTAATTTTGATCGGGGCATAGCAAGATGGCTTGGGCGTTCTCATCGTGTTCCGCTTGGGAAAACAAATCCATGGCGATCCAGTCCGGCTCAGTATGCCCATCGGCAATAATCAAGATTTCCGAAGGGCCGGCAATCATGTCGATACCCACCTGGCCAAAGACCAGTTTTTTGGCGGTGGCAACGTAGATATTGCCCGGGCCGACAATCTTATCGACCTTGGGGATGGATTGCGTGCCATAAGCCAGCGCCGCGATGGCTTGCGCGCCGCCAATACGGAATACGCGGTCCACCCCGGCGACAGCCGCAGCCGCCAGGACCAATTCATTAATTTCGCCATTAGGCGTGGGGACGACCATGATAAGTTCGGGCACGCCGGCCACTTTGGCGGGAATCGCATTCATCAAGACCGATGAAGGATAAGCGGCCTTGCCTCCAGGGACATACAGGCCAACTTTGTCCAAAGGGGTGACTTGTTGTCCCAGCATGTTACCCAATGAATCGGTGTAGCGCCATGATTCCAGCTTTTGATGCTCAGCGTAGGCGCGGATGCGTTCGGCGGCAAAGCGCAACGCTTCGGCTTGGCGGTGGGGGAGGGACCGCAATGCTTGTTCTAGCCGAGATGCGGGTAGTTCAAGCTCACTTATGGAAGCGGCCCGGAGGTTGTCCAAACGCCGGGTATAATCCAAAACCGCTGCGTCGCCTTGGGACTTGACCTGTTGAAGGATGGCTTGCACGGTGTGCAAAACGGACTGATCCTGGTCGTCGTGCCAAGCCAGCAGTCGGTCCAGTTTTAGGTGGAAACCAGTCTCTATGCTGGAAAGCTGCTGTATTGCAATGCTCATGTTGTCACCTCGGTGGAGACAGCCGATTCCAAGGCAAGGATCAGTGCCTTGATACGTTCGTGTTTCATTTTCATGGCGGCTTTATTGACCACGAGTCTGGAGCTGACGTGCATAATCAAATCCTTGGGTTCCAAGCCGTTGGCTTTCAATGTATTGCCGGTATCTACCAAATCGACGATACATTCCGCCAGTCCTACCAGGGGCGCCAATTCCATGGAACCATAGAGCTTGATGATTTCCGCCTGAATTCCCTGGGTGGCGAAATAGCGGCGAGCGGTGTTGACGTATTTGGTCGCTACCCGCAGCCGTCTCCCCTGCCAATTTTCTCCCACCTTGCCAGCCGTCATCATCCGGCAGCGGGCGATGCCCAGATCCAATGGCTCATATAGCCCCGCCGCCCCATGCTCCACCAGCACATCCTTGCCGGCAATACCGGCATCGGCAGCTCCACAAGCGACATAGGTAGGCACATCCGTGGCGCGGATAATCAACAGGCGCACATCTTTCTGGTTGGTGGGCAGAATCAATTTGCGCGAGGTTTCCGGATCACAGGTGGGTTCAATATCCGCCGCCGCCAATAGCGGCAACGCTTCCTGGTAAATCCGGCCTTTGGAGACAGCAATGGTGAGCATTCAAACACTATCCTCAATCAATCAAATTTTTTTATGCCAGTAAATATTACACACCTTAAAACGATTATTGCAGTTTGGATATCTTGTTTGCAGGATGCTGTAAGCCCTTCCTTGAGGACTTGATGGCGGCACCTTGTTGCCGTCACCTGTAAATAGGGCATTCAAACGGTAAGGCTGCGGAAAAATCACTGGCATCATTATTATCAGGCAACCCGGCGGATGACGGCGCCCAATTGGGTGAGTTTTTCTTCAATCTGCTCATAACCCCGGTCGATGTGATAGATGCGGTCGACAATGGTTTCACCCTGGGCAGCCAGTGCCGCCAGCACCAAACTGGCTGAAGCTCTTAAATCAGTAGCCATGATAGGCGCGCCTTGGAGTGTTTCCACACCCCGGCAGATGGCGGTATTGCCTTCAATCGAGATATCCGCCCCCAAACGGCGCAGTTCGAGCACATGCATGAAACGGTTTTCAAAAATGGTTTCGGTAATGATCCCAACACCTTGAGCGATGCCATTAAGCGCCATGAGTTGAGCTTGCATGTCAGTGGGAAAGGCCGGGTAAGGGGCGGTACGCAGGGAAACCGCCCGGGGCCGGTCCGGCATGTTCAGCTCGATCCAGTCGCTGCCGGTTTCGATTTCGGCACCGGCCTGGTTCAGTTTGTCCAGCACCGAATCCAACAGGTCAGGGCGGGTTCTGGTGGTTTTGACTTGGCCTTGGGTGATGGCAGCGGCGGTCAGATAGGTGCCGGTTTCGATTCGGTCGGGTTGTACCTCGTAGTACAGGCCCGGTTTTCCAAGGGAAGTCACGCCTTCAATTTCAAGTACATCGGTGCCGATGCCCTGGATTTTCGCCCCCAACCGCTCGAGAAAAAGCGCCAGGTCGGTCACTTCTGGCTCCCGGGCGGCATTTTCTATGGTGGTCTTGCCTTGCGCCAGTACTGCGGCCATGAGCAGATTTTCCGTACCCGTCACGGTGACCTGATCCAGTACCAAGCGGCTGCCCTTGAGGCGTTTGGCGCTGGCGTGAATGTAGCCATTTTCCACCCGGATGTCGGCACCCATGGCGCTCAGTCCCTTGAGGTGCAAATCGACGGGCCGGGCGCCGATGGCGCAGCCGCCCGGCAAGGAAACCACGGCTTCACCAAACCGGGTCAGTAAAGGTCCTAGCACCAAAATGGAAGCGCGCATGGTCTTGACTAGTTCGTAAGGGGCCAAAGGTGAGTGGATATGGCTGGCGTCGGCTTCGATCACCATTTTTTCATCCACCAGGAACTTCACGCCCATGCCGCCCAGTAACTCCAGCATGGTAGTGATATCCCGCAAATGGGGAATGTTGCCGACCGCTACCGGGGCTTCTGACAGCAAGGTCGCCGCCAGAATGGGCAAAGCGGCGTTTTTGGCGCCAGAAATACGAACCTCGCCGCACAAACGGCGGCCGCCCTCAATCAGCAATTTATCCATGAACGCAGGGAAGCAGGGTTTCTAGGTCATAGATCTGGGCAATGGGTTCCAGTTGCGGCGGGCATTGCCGGTAAGTCAGGGTCTTTCCGAGTTGTTTCGCGATTTTCAACCACTCCACCAGCAAAGCCAGCCCTGCGCTATCGATACGCTGGACGTTGCTTAAATCGATGACAATGGATGAAGGGGCTTTTTCCAAGGACTTACGGGCTGTTTTCCAAAGAGTGGCGGTGGTGAAAAACGTCAAATCGCTTGCCACCAGAAAAGCCCCGCTACCCGTTTCCACCAGCCGGGGTGTGGCCATTTTTGCAGGTTGTAAGGTTGAGGTCATATACAATCCGAAGATTCAACTACTGATCTGCAGGATCGGATGCTTTGTCGCCAGCTTTCATGAAAAAACGTCCAATCAGCTCCTCCAACACCAGGGCCGATTGGGTGATCTCAATTTCATCGCCATCTTTCAGAAAATCCGGGCTGCCCCCTGCCTCCAGGGCGATATATTGTTCCCCCAGCAATCCGGCGGTGTAGATGCTGGCAATACTATCGTCCGGCAATTTGTTGTATTTAGGCTGGATTCTCATTTCCACGACTGCTTCGTAATTTTCATCGTCCAGGGAGATTCTGGAAACCCGGCCGATAGTGACGCCGGCCATTTTGACCGGAGAGCGAACCTTGAGGCTGCCGATATTCTGAAACCGCGCAAAGAGATGATAACCTTTGTGCTGATCACCGTATTCACTCAAATTGCTGACTTTCATCGCCAACAGAAATAGCGCGGCCAGCCCCAGGGCGACAAAAAAGCCCACCCCGATTTCAATCATTCTAGTGTTATACATTCCCTTATTCTCCAAACATCAGCGCTGTGAGGATAAAATCCGATCCTAATACCGCAAAGGCCGAATAGACCACCGAGCGGGTCGTGGCCCGGCTCACGCCCTCGGAAGTGGGGATTGCGTCATAACCTTCGAATACCGCAATCCAAGTGACAATAATCCCAAACACCAGACTTTTGATCACACCGTTGACAATGTCCTCCCTAAAATCGATGGCGGCCTGCATCTGGGACCAGAAGGCGCCTTCGTCCACCCCCAGCAGACCCACGCCCACGAAGTAGCCGCCGTAAATCCCAATGAAACTGAACAGTGCCGCCAATAACGGCATGGAAAAAAAACCCGCGTAAAAACGGGGGGCGATCACCCGGCGCAGGGGATCGACCGCCATCATCTCCATGCCAGAAAGCTGTTCGGTGGTTTTCATCAGTCCGATTTCCGCGGTCAGGGCCGATCCCGCCCGCCCGGAAAAAAGCAATGCAGTGACCACCGGCCCCAATTCCCGGACCAGTGAGGCGGCAATCATCACGCCCAGGGACTCTTCGGCGCCGAAATCAGAAAGCACATTGTAGCCTTGCAGCCCCAGCACCATGCCGACGAAGAAACCCGACAAGCCAATCAGCAATATACTGAGCACCCCGACTACATACATTTGTTGTATCAACAAGCGGGGGCGGATCAGGATTTCCAGACTGCCGGATAATACCTGGAGCATGAATATATTGGCACGCCCGAGCTTGGCGAAGCCCGACAGAGTGGTATGGCCCAGGCGTTGCAGTACCCCTAACATTGGAGCAAATCCTTTTCGTAATCGGGCGCCGGGTAATGAAATGGCACCGGGCCGTCGGGCAGGCCGTTGAGAAATTGCCGCACCCAGGGGGATTCGGTTTGTTCCAATGCCGTGGGCGTTCCTTGCCCGACCACCTTGCCTTCGGAAATCACATAAATATAATCGGAAATCGATGCGGTTTCCTGCACGTCATGGGATACCACAATGCTTGTCAACCCCAACGCCTCATTCAAGGTTTTGATCAGTTTGATCAAAACTCCCATGGAAATCGGATCCTGGCCGGTAAATGGCTCGTCGTAGAGAATCATCATCGGGTCCAGGGCGATGGCCCTGGCTAATGCCACCCGCCGCGCCATGCCGCCGGATAATTGGGCTGGCATCAAGTCCCTGGCGCCGCGCAGGCCAACCGCTTCCAATTTCATTAAAACCAGGGTGCGGATCATGGATTCTGGCAAGCGGGTATGTTCCCGCAGGGGGAAGGCGACATTTTCGAAAACATTCAAGTCGGTGAGCAAAGCGCCGGTTTGAAACAGCATTCCCATCCGCTTGCGCAATTCGTACAGTTGTCCCCGGGACAGCCGTGGCACTTCCTTGCCGTCCACATAAATCGTTCCTTCTTGGGGTTGTAATTGGCCGCCGATCAATTTGAGCAGAGTGGTCTTGCCGGTGCCGCTGGGTCCCATGATGGCAGTCACCGAACCGCGCCGGATATCCATATCCACGCCGTCGAAGATCCGCCTGTGGCCTCGGGAAAAGACCAGCCCGCGAATGCTTACAATGACATCCTTATCCGTGTTCATTGGCAATTGAATACCATTCGGTTGGGTTTCAAAATGGTGCAT
>JALSQY010000243.1 GCA_026985035.1 Methylothermaceae bacterium | reverse complement strand
TCAAAAAACTTGACATCCCCCCCCCCCCCCGTGAATCATAATTTGAAACGCGTTGATCATCCATTTTCTGACAAGAAACAAGGAGGGGAGAATGAAATTGCAACGCGTTTTGTTTATTGGTTTGTTCTGGCTGCTGACTGCAGGCTCCAGTTATGGTGGCGGTTTTGGGGCTCCGGCCTTCGAAGCTTATGTTTTTCGTTCCACCATTTGGCCCGCAGGGGCAGATGGCATCCATGAAATCCCGGTATGCTGGCTGGATTTTGATGACAGTACCGAACAGGAAAGAAACTGGGTCCGCAATGCGGTGCGCAGAACCTGGGAATCGGTTTCCTTGGCCCGGTTTATCGGCTGGGAAGAATGCACTGTGCCTGCGGCGAATTTCGATGGTGTTGCTATAGAAGTAGGTGCTGGCAGGGCACCTCATACAGATTGGCTGGGTAGTGACATAGCAACCCAAGATCCACCCCATGGTCATGGAATGTTTCTTATTTTCGATGCTCAAGAATTAAGGGGATATTGAAATCTTGATGTCAATAGGAGTGGGATTTCCCGCGAGCAATGTATCAGGGGTATAGCCGTCCATGAATTTGGTCATGCCTTGGGTTTTGATCATGAACAGGCTCGGGAAGATGCTGATCCCAATGCTGTAGGTAGTCATGGCTTGAAGTGTGGTGAAGTACGCTATTTTTTTAATGAGAAAGGGGAGCTAGTGGCAGTAAAGAGAGCTTTTCCTGATTTTAGACGTGGGCCAATAGTAATAAACGAGATTCGTTATATAGGCATGGAGCCTATTTTTGTTGGTCCCTGGGATCAGGATTCCATCATGAATTATTGCAAGGTTTTTCCAAATCACGACGTTACATTAAGCCGGATGGATGCCTATGCCGCCAGGGCATTTTACGGTAATACGGCGCAATACAGTAATGATACCCGTATAGCACAGTTCCCGGTAGTGATTGCCGGAGGCCGCCGTTATGTCGCATCGCTGGAACCCGCGGGCGGTAACCGTTGGCGGGTGACAGGTTTGCGGCGTACCCGGGAAAACAGTGTACTGCCTGCCAGATATGCAAATGGCACGCTGACAGTTCCGTTTGTTGCTGTTTATCAGGAGCAGGATGTCGCCGGCAGAACCCAGAACAATCTGGTGGCATTTTATTCGGCAAACCTGCGGCGGGGCCGTGACGGGCTGTTTACCCTGATATCTTACCGGCTTCTGCCAGGACAATGACGGAATCTGGATAACATTAATCTGAGAGCTAGGTGAATGAAATGAAAGTACCTGTATTGAGAATGATAGTATTGATGCCATTGTTTGCTGTTCCGGCGATGACTATGGCTGCAACTGAGCAGGCAGTTTACTTTACGACCAAAAAAGGAAAGGCGACGGTTTATCTGCCGGACGTCAAGCATTACAGTACGGGAGATAGATATAAGGCGACATTGGAAAGAAAAGGCAACACGAATGTATTTCTTCTTAAAAGCGTGGAAAAAAAAGCACCGGAAAAAACTGTTGAGGAAAGGATAACTATTGAACGTGGTGTATACGGACAAGCGTTTATTGAAACAGATGTGGGACCAAATACCTACCTGGAAGGGGGTAGCATGATTTTATTTGACGAGGCGGATTCGGTGGTGGGATTCTCTTTCTTGGACGAGAAGGGATTTTACCAAATTCCTGCCAAACCAGGGCGCTACAGGCTATGTCTTGCGCCAAGTAATATGTGGTGGGCAGGGCAGGATTATTGGCCGGACGGACGGTATACCAGAGATGAAAACGGAGAAGTGCATTTGATTCCCGGGACCGAGAACGAAAAAAACCCGGATTGCACTGATCTGGAGATTAGTGATGGGTTATTGCGCTGTGAGTATGTGCATAGTTCGATGCGCCTTCGCCTTATAGACTTTGAATGTAACAAGTAATAACGGTTGGTACTTTTGATGGCACGGCACCCTGAACGGTGCCGTGCCCTTACTCTTCAACTGAGTATGGTGAGTTTTCATTCCCGCCGCCACAGAGTGCCTTGGGGCGTATCTTCCAGGATGATCCCCTGTTTCTTGAGCTGATTGCGGATTTCATCGGCCCGGGCCCAGTCCTTGTTTTTTCTGGCCTGGTTGCGTTGCGCAATTAATTTTTCAATGGCTTCGCTTCCCAAGACAGCCGGGTTGGTTGCCTCTTCCGTGCTTTGGCCCAGATGTTTGAAATAGCTTTCAGGATCTTCCTGTAAAATGCCCAGGACCGCGCCCAGGGTTCTAAGTACTGCTCCCAGCCTGGCGGCTTTGTCAGGATCCTGGTCTTTGAGGCGATTGATGTCCTTGGCCAGATCAAACAATACCGCCAGCGCCGCGGGCGTGTTGAAATCATCGTCCATTACTTCGCGGAAGCGCTGCCGATAGATTTCCCCTGCCTGATCTTCTTCCACCACCGGAAGGCCACGCAGGGCGGTGTAAAGGCGGGTGAGGCCGGCGCGGGCTTTTTCCAGGGAATCGTCCGAATAATCCAGCGGGCTGCGGTAATGGCTGGACAAAATGAAAAAGCG
>JALSQY010000242.1 GCA_026985035.1 Methylothermaceae bacterium | reverse complement strand
TGGCAGAGTTCATTCACCAATTGCTTGACGACTTCATGTAAATTGCCGGTCTTGCGATAACTGTGCAATTGACGTTGCCAGCTCGTTCCCGAATGTATTTTCTGGCGAAATTTTTCAAGATAGGGATGCAGCCCCATGGCGGAGGCACAAGGAGATAACTCGGACCATAAGCAATCGATGACATTCTTTAAACCCAGGATATTGCCCCGTTCATCGATGAATTTGGCATCGCTTCCTGCCCTTGTGGCTTGAAAATAATTTTCCTTTTCTATCCACCAAGGCAAAGGCTTGGGAAGCATGGCAGGCCGATCTTTTTCCGAAGTTGATTGTAAAAATTCAGCCAAACAGAAAATGAATGCCGCAAGCGATATAGCATCTTCCAGGCAGGATTGGGAATCCATCACCCGTATCTCCAAGGTGCCAAGGAAAGGCCTAGGGCGAATATCCCAATGGATATCATCAATGGTCTCAAAAATACCGGCTCGCCGGGAAAGGGAAAAAAAATCGCAAAACTGTGACCAATCCTCAAACGAGGGTGGCATGCCATAACTGCGGCCGGATGCCAGGATTCTTTGCCGATAGCACGCGAATCCTGTCTCATACCCCCGCCAAAAAGGAGAACTACTGCTGATCGCAATTAGTATCGGTAAATAAGCTTTCATTTGCCGCATTAGCGTGATTGCCGTTTCACCACATGGCATGCCTAAATGAACATGGGTGGCAAAAGTGATCTGGGTACGGGCCAAATAACCATACAAGGCCTGTTGCCTGAGATAACGGGGGAACGGAGTGATCAATGCCAACCGGCGGCATGTGGGATGGGTTCCGGCGCCACATAAGAATAGGCCCAATTTTTCACTTTGACGGTAAAGGTCGGTAAGAACCGCCCGCAAATGGTCTTCTAATTCAGAAATGCCGCAGCAGACCCTTGATGAAATCTCAATGCAACTTTGAATAAATTCAGGCTGTATACATTGAGCCTTGGGAAAAGCATCCATCAACGGTAGAACTTTATCTGCCAAATTCAAGCTTTTCCTGTCGACTAGCTGAAGCTCCCACTCCAGCCCAATAGTGGGTTGCGTGGAGCCCTTGAAGATCAGAGACTCAGCCTCCTTCATAGCGTTTCAATGCCTCCCAAGCCACCGCTGCAAAATAAGCGGCACCAACCTTGAGAACGCCTTCATTAATATCAAAGGCAGGGCTATGCAGGGGAATATATTCCTCTTCTTGCTTACGGGCCCCGAAACGTACATAACAGCCCGGCAGCTTCTGGAGATAAAAAGCGAAATCCTCCGAACCCATGCTGGGATATTCCATCGCCATCACCCCCTTTTCCCCCACGACTTCGACTGCTGCGCGTCGGGCTATGTCAGTCTCGGCAGGGGAATTGATCACTGGGGGATAACCTTCCCGGATCTGTAAATCAATTTCAGCGCCGTGTAGCTCCGCCAAGGCTTTGACCATGCGCCTCAATCCCCGGTGCAAATGACGGCGCACTTGCGGTAGAGTGGTTCGAAGAGAGCCCCGTAGCACGGCGCTTTCAGCAATGACATTGGGGGCACTGCCCGCTTCCACTTGGCCGATGGTAATCACCGAGGGATGCAGAGGATCAGTCTCCCGTGACACTAAGGTTTGCACCGCCGTAATCAAGAATCCTGCTATGACCACCGCGTCAATGGCTTCATGGGGCCGGGCGCCATGTCCGCCCCGGCCATGGATGTGGATGGTAAAGCTATCGGATTGTGCAGTAATCACACCTTCGGCCACCATGATCTCTCCGACCCGGTAATGATGTGTCACATGGCCGCCAAAAATCGCTCGCACCCCTTCCAATACCCCTGATTTGATAATCACCCGGGCGCCTCCGCCGCTTTCTTCAGCCGGCTGAAAGACCAATAACACTTGTCCCGGCGGTGGATTTTCTTGCAATAGTGCGGCCGCACCCAACACCATGGTGACATGGGCATCGTGGCCGCAAGCGTGCATCTTGCCGGGAAACTCGGAAGCAAAAGGCAGGCCCGAGGTTTCCGTGCCAGGCAGCGCATCCATATCCGCGCGCAAAGCGATGATAGGCACATGAGCGCTTGCTTTTCCAGTAATCCGGCCGATCACGCCCCCACCCTTGCCCTGATATTCGTAAGGAATCTGGAGACGATCCAGTTCCGCCATGATTTTCCGGGCGGTTTCCACTTCTTCGAAAGCCAGTTCCGGGTGACGGTGCAAATCCCGCCGTATCTCCAGCCAGTGGGGAAATAACTTGTCAATGAGCGCTTGATCAATTATTGCTTTTTGCTTCGCCATCAATAGCCTCTTGTAAAATTTGCCGCTTCGATGATTGTACTGCAGAACCTATAACAAATAGGCGGTCAAGCTAAGCTTGTCACCTATCCATTCGCTCTACCGCCTCCGTGGAAGGGATAGGTGGTGAGTAAGCTACAAAGGAGCCTTTACAATCACTGAAACTCTCCTAGACTTAATTAGGAACAAGTTATTCTCAGGCCACTCATGCTTCAAACCATCGAACCCATTGTCGAAAATCA
>JALSQY010000241.1 GCA_026985035.1 Methylothermaceae bacterium | reverse complement strand
AGCCTCCAGAAGGAAACGGGTGAAATTGGTGGCAGCCGGTGTATCCATGTGCTTACCCAAACAAACAATCGGGGCAATAGCAATCCCGATGGTGCAATCCGCCTTCATGCGGTCAAGCTGGACCAGCCGGATGCAATTAAAGATGCGATGAGCGCATTGGTTTCAATCCGCCTTCATGCGGTCAAGCTGGACCAGCAAAGCTCAACTAACCCATGATCAACTACAAGATTTGTTTCAATCCGCCTTCATGCGGTCAAGCTGGACCAGCTTTTCGCGACCATGAACGATCCAGGCCGATATGTTTCAATCCGCCTTCATGCGGTCAAGCTGGACCAGCACGGTTGCCGCAAGGTCATGAGCAACCCGGCGTTTCAATCCGCCTTCATGCGGTCAAGCTGGACCAGCATAATTCTGCTACACTTCTTTCATTTTCAAGTGTTTCAATCCGCCTTCATGCGGTCAAGCTGGACCAGCATGCGCCGCCAGCTGGTCGGCATTTCGAGGACGTTTCAATCCGCCTTCATGCGGTCAAGCTGGACCAGCCTGAAAGAACTTAAGGAACTCATCAAAAAATCAAAGTTTCAATCCGCCTTCATGCGGTCAAGCTGGACCAGCCTGGAGGCGGCGGCTGAGCAGGGGCGCCAGTTGTGTTTCAATCCGCCTTCATGCGGTCAAGCTGGACCAGCCCACCTTCTGCAGTCCTTTGATATTGGATAGATAATTGCTATAGTTTCTCAAGGCAAGCAGAAATTGAAAGGAGAATCGGTTAAAAGCGCCAGTTCGCAAACTAAAAATAGTAATATTATGATTATAAATCAAATGCATATCGGACTTTCTGAACCTGAATTAGCATTTTTGCCTCCCACGAGGATATTGAATGAACCCTACAGAACAAAACTCTCTTTGGCAAAACCTGCTTTCACTTCGGCAGATGGATGATGCCTGGGCCAAAGTGCGCAGCAACGGGGGGTGTGCGGGTGGTGATAATATTAGCATTCCCATGTATTCAGCCGCCGCCGCCCGCAAGCTGGCGGAACTGGCCGACAGGCTGCGGCGAGGAAAATACAGGGCCGGACCATATCGCCAGATCGAGATTGCCAAAAAGAAAGGCGGAGCGCGCCGGTTGCTAATTCCGTCAATCGAAGACCGGATTGTCCACACGGCACTGGCACAGGTATTAACACCGGTGCTGGAGCCGCAGTTCGAGGACAGTTCCTATGCCTATCGGCCCGGTCGGTCGGTGCAGCAGGCTGTTGCGGCTATTGTCAGATGGCGCAAGGCAGGCTTTTGGCATGTGATCGAGGCCGACATTGTCGGTTTTTTCGACAATGTGAAACATGATCTGTTGCTGGGGAAACTGGACAAGGCATTGGCGGGACAGCGCGGGGCAGATGAAATCGTTGATCTGGTTGCGCTGATACTGGAACATCAGGCCTTGCAAACCGGGATCATTGGGCGCGGGGTGGCGCAGGGGTCGCCTTTGTCGCCCTTGCTGGCAAATCTGTATCTGGATGCCCTTGATGAAGAACTGGACGAACGCGGTGTCCGGCTGATCCGGTTTGCGGATGATTTTGTTGTGCTGTGCAAGAAACGCAAAGATGCGGAACATGCGTTGCAGGAGGTAACGGCCATTCTGGCAGAGCATGGTCTGGAAATGCACGCCAAGGGAACGCGGATTGTTGATTTTGATCGCGGGTTCGAGTTTCTGGGTCATATGTTTGTGCGCAGTTTTACGTTACAGAACATTTCCGACCCGGCCGAAGATCCGTTGATGCTGATGCGCGGCATTGCCAAAGAGGACGAGGCCCTAGCCGCGATCAAGGAAGACACCGAACGCCAGGCTGCGGCGGGGTATGATCGCGGGCAGCGGGTATTGTATGTGACGCAGCCGGGGCGGCAGGTGACGCTCCGCAATCTCAGCTTTGCCGTTACAGGCCCGGAGGGGCGCGAATTGCTGGCCATTGCCCACGGGCAGGTGGACCGCATCGAGGTTGGCCCGGCCGTCGAGGTGGACCCGGCTGTGTATGACCACTGTCTGGCGACACAAACAGATCTGGCACTTGTGAACGGCTTCGGAGAGTTGCGGGGCGAGCTTCTGGCGCCGCCCGCGAACCGTGCTGATCTGCATCTTAAACAGGCCGCAGCGGTTCTGGCGCCGAAAACACAAACTCAAATCGCCCGCGCGCTGGTTGATGCGCGCATTCGCAATCAACGAACACAGTTGTTCCGGTTAAACCGGCGTCAGGAAAGCCCCGAAGTTATCCGTGCCCTTGCCGCGATGGGGCGGCATTTGCGCAAGCTGGAGCACGCAGCCGATGTGGCCGTTCTGCGCGGCATTGAAGGGGCAGCGAGTGCAGAGTACTGGCCTGCTCTCGGGTTGTTGACCAAAGACAGCACAGCCCCCTTTCGCCGCCAGCGCCCAGCAAAAGACGGGTTGAATGCGACGGTGAACTATCTGTGTGCGATCCTTTCGCGGGATATACACGGGGCGGTTCTGGCCACGGGTCTGCATCCCGGCTTCGGGGCTTTGCATGTTGCCCGCGACAGGG
>JALSQY010000240.1 GCA_026985035.1 Methylothermaceae bacterium | reverse complement strand
CCCTTCAATTTATCTTCCCCCTTTCCTAAAGGGGGAACGAGGGGGATTTCCAAAATGGGGCCGGGGCAGAATTCCCGCAAACCCTTCGCCAGGGATGGCAAGGTATTTCCCTTGTAAAACAATCCCTCCCAACCTCCCTTTGCCAAAGGGAGGCGTCAAGGCGGCAAACTTCACCTTCCCCCTTCCCAACAGCCACCGTTATTATCCTCCCCCTTTCCTAAAGGGGGATTGAGAGGGATTTCCAATCTTAACAACCCATCCCTGCAAATTTATCCTCCCCCTTTTCAAAGGGGGACCGAGGGGGATTTCCAACAATGGGGCCGGGGCTCAATTCCCTTAGAGCCTTCGCCAGGGACGGCAGGCACCCGGTCTTAATCCTTTTTAAATCAGGTCATATTCTCGACTACACCCCCGTTTTTTCCTTTCAGAAACAAACACTTGAAAAACTACATGGAGAAAAACCCCGGGCCGGAAAAGTTTGATTGGTTATAGGCTATAACTAATTTGCATAACCACGGAAGAATGCGGTACAACTTACCATCTCTCTCAACCATCAAGGGCAAATCGCATGCAACCAGGGCAAGCGCACCAAAACCCTTGTAACGGGAGTCAGCGTAAATTCAAGCAATTTTACCCCGCCTGATTGATCCTCTGGGAAACTTTGACAACCCACTGGAAGGTTTTCACCGACTGTTGCCAACACAATTCAGAAATCTGGCCTCTCCCCATTTTTCACCTACTTTCTGCCAATAAGCCACCGGATTGGTCAAGCAGAAACTCGATAGGTGGGGTCAGTGACTACCGAGGGTATCGCCGCCACCAGTGATAAAAGATAGCGAACAGTCGTTGCCATCCCTGGAGCAGGCTGTAGAAGGGGGGTTGGAGCGATTTGTGGGTCTTGTGCCGCTTGGCTTTTTCGATCGGCCGCGCACCATCCATCCTGATGAACCAACAACAGTACCCAAGCCAACGTGGCCAGGACCACAAGATTCCGCAAGGCGGTGAACATCCGGGCTTGGATGCCTTCCAGGGCAAAACCCTGCTTGCTGATGCGGTAACCTCCTTCAGGGCATGGGCGATTTCCGATTGCTTCAAGGTGCCGCTGCTGAAAATTCCAAATGCCACTTCCCCCATCACAACAGCAATCGCCTTTATTGCTCCTTGCCGGCGCTGCTGCCAGTGTTGGTAAGGATTTGCCACCCAATCAAGTGATTTTTGCCCGTCCCCCGCTATTTCAGGAATATCGCCTGTTACATAAGAATCCCACTGCCGGCATAGACCTACCTTTAAAATTCCAGGTTTATGAACAAAATGGTGACATCAAATTAGCCTTCAACACTCTCGGTTATCTAATAGATCGTCATCATTTAAGCATCAGAGACTTTAGGCTGACCAATAGACTGCTAAAGCAATTTGGCACCTCGCATAATAACGGCTTGATAACAATAGCAAGCACCCGTTCCATGGCCGAAACTGTGGAAGCCCTTGAAAATGCGATTGACGCAAATCCAGACGCACGTATTGCGCTAATTTTAGATTTTGGTAATGCTTTTTTCTTTCGCCATCACCAGTTTCCGGTATTGATTGTGTTTGGTAACCCTAAAGTCGGTACACCCTTGATACAGGAAAAACCTGCAATTGGCATCGATTTACCATAGAAATTCCTGGTCTGGAAAAACCGACAAGGAGAAGTATTCATCACATACAATGATCCCCTTTTCATTGGCGCGCGTTCAAATCTGAGAAATCGGGACAAGAGACTCGAAGCACTTAGCAATGCCTTAAAACAATTGGCAGACAAAGGCGCTGGCAACCTGTGAACAAATCGGCGCTATAATTCGAGCTAAGGCGGATTTTTAAGGACCCTCTTACATGGACACCGCCCGGTTTGCAAGTGGATTCCTGGCGAAAAAAGGATCGATTGCAGTCTTACATCCGGCCTGTTGTTGGCGCACCTTATGACGCCTGGCCTCTATGGTATTCGCTGGTGTCAACGGAAACTGAAAAGTGACCCACTTTACCCTGGCAATGGAACATGAAAAATGACCCTCCAGTCCGCTCAAGAATTCATGTTTCCATACCTACAGCGGCTGTCTGCTGTCCAATGATCCCCGCCTCGCTCACCTAACAGCGCCGCTAACACTGTCGCCGGCAGTACCCCCACCCCGGGAATCGCCGCCAGTCGGCGGCTGACTTCGTTTTGCCGGTGCCATCCCTCCAGGGCTTCGGTCAGACGCTCAATCCGGGCTGCCAGCAGATCGTGCGATTCTTTCAAGGTCGCCAACAGTTCCCGTACTTCCAGGGGTAAGCCGTTCTCCGCGTCTTCAAGAATCTGAGGCAAGCGCCGGCTCACCACACTGGCACCCTAAGGCAGTACAATCCCAAATTCCAGCAATACACCCCGCAGGTGATTGCTCAGCGCCACCCGTTGCTTCACCAGTAAACGCCGGCCATGGTGCAGGTGAAAAATAGCTTGCTGTTCCAGGGTCTTGATCGCCACATACCGCATGTTCGGCCGAGTTACTGCCTCACAAATGGCCTCGGCATCGTTGCGGTCA
>JALSQY010000239.1 GCA_026985035.1 Methylothermaceae bacterium | reverse complement strand
CGCCTGCGGGGCGCGCAACAAGGCTTCCTCGGCCCCGGTCACCTCGCAGTAGCGCCGGATGACATCGATGTCGCGCGCCATCAGGGCAAAGGGCTTGTCGAAGCGGCGCTTGCGTTCGCGCAGCCGGTCAACGGCGCCGCCATCGGTGGCATCGCAGGCGAGATGGAAACCGCCCAGACCCTTGATCGCCGCGATCTCACCGCGCTGCAGCAGGGTGCAGGCGGCGTCCACGTCGTCGAGCTGGGTCAGGGCGTCGGTGCTGAAGGCACGGCCGTCGGCGCGCTCCAGCCAGGCGCGCGGCCCGCAGGCGTGGCAGGCGTTGGGCTGGGCGTGGAAGCGGCGGTCGGCCGGGTCTTCGTATTCGGCCCGGCAGTCCGCGCACATCGGAAAGGCCGCCATGCTGGTGTTGGCGCGGTCGTAGGGGATGGCGCGCACGATCGAGAGGCGCGGCCCGCAGTGGGTGCAGTTGGTGAAGGGATAGCGGTAGCGGCGACTGAACGGGCTCAGCGTGTCCTCGACACAGGCCGGGCACGCGGCCGCGTCCGGCACCACCCCAGTGTGCGCGGCGGTGGCGGCGCTGGTGTCGATCTCGAACCCGGTCCTAGCCGGGGCATGCTTCAGTGGTATGCGTTTGATGGCGTCGATCCGCGCCAGCGGTGGGCATTCGGCCCGGAGCCGGTCTGCCAAGGCATCGAGCCGTTCGGGCGGCCCCCAAGCCTCGATCAGCACGCCATCCCCGTCGTTGCGTACCACGCCGGTGAGCCCGAGGTCGCGCGCGATGCGCCAGACCGTAGGGCGGAAGCCCACCCCCTGTACCAGGCCACGCACCCGGTAACGGCTGCCGCAAAGTGGCCGGGTGAACGATGTGCAGGCGTTCATTGTGACAGCCTCCACAGGCTGCCGTCCGGCAGCAACGCCGCCGCGGGCTTGGCCTTGATGGCGCGGATCAACCGCGCAAAGGTTTCATGGTGTAAAGCATCGATAGGACTCAGGGCTTCGATCATGCTGCGCTGCTGGTCATTCCAATTGGCGATAATCGATTGCCAGGCATCTATATCATCGAGCAGTGCTGCCAAGGAAGGCAGCTCTTCATTGGAGATAACTGTGGCCATGGAGGATCAGGTACCCTGAGATTCCGGAATAACCAAGATTGAAGTATACCACCTGCCAGCCAGACAGAGCCGCACTGCGGCTGAATTGAGGTTATCGCGGATAGGTGTTGCTAACAAAGTCAATCATTTACAGTGACTGACTTTGGCGGCACCTCCAGGTGCCGCAGCAGCCTCTGACTTAATCAGAGGCCCCTAACACTTGAACTTAGCTTGGTTTGAAAGGAATCAACAAATAGTCCTTCAACCGGTTCAACCTTCGACGGTTTTAGGCGCGAATATAACGGCGACAGGCAACCCGATGACTATATGCTATCTCTTGAAGACCTTTCCCAAAGTTTCCGAAACTTTTGTATTACAAGAAATTCTCGCCTTGCAGGGGGATGGTTATGATTTGGTAATCGCTTCTCTGCAAAAACCCACGGATATGAGATGCCATGATGAAATCAAACAATTGACAGCGCCTGTTTTTTATCTGCAGCAAGGACTCTGGCAAAGCTTGAAGTTGTTGCTCGAAATGGTGGTGGAGAATCCCAAGGGAGTATTCAAAAGCGCGCAACTATTACGCGCCCATGACAGCAAACTTTCTGAACGTTGGCGGTTATTGCGTCAGTCATTACAGTTAGCAAGATGGGTGAAACGCAAAAATATCACCCATATTCATGCCCATTTTGCCAACGATCCTGCTTCACTCGCCGAGCTGGTGCAGGCACTCA
Source organism: Methylothermaceae bacterium (assembly GCA_026985035.1). GTDB lineage: Bacteria > Pseudomonadota > Gammaproteobacteria > Methylococcales > Methylothermaceae > Methylohalobius. The sequence goes on along the minus strand of JALSQY010000239.1, from coordinate 10,058 downwards.
CTGGTATCGGTTTCAGTATTTCCGCCCACGCCAAAGATATTTATTTGTCACCGCCTGCGCAATTACGCCGGAAAATCGCCGCCGCCCGGTTTGTGGTGACCTGCACCGAATACAATTGCCGCTATCTGTGCCAAATTAACATATCGCCCACGCCAATCATTCGGGTTTACCACGGTTTTGACAGGCAGCGGTTTCAAAGGCTTTTGGCAAATCTCCCCGACGCCGATGCCCTCTCTGAGCCTCTGATCCTGAGCGTGGGGAGGCTCCGGGAAAAGAAGGGGTTCGATACCTTGATCGCCAGTTGCGGGATACTGAAACGAAGCGGATACCGTTTCCGCTGTGACATCGTCGGCTACGGCCCTGAACGCGAAACCCTGCAAAAGCAGATTGATGCCCTCGGGCTGGGGCAAACTGTCTGGTTGCGTGGGTCGATGGTTCACGAAAAGCTGGTCCATCTATACCGGCATGCCAGTATTTTCGCCTTGCCTTGCAGGGTTGGCGCCGACGGTGACCGGGATGGGATTCCCAACGTATTGATGGAGGCCATGGCCATGAACATACCGGTCGTGACCACGCCAGTTTCAGGCATTCCGGAACTGGTGGAAGATGGTATCAATGGCATGCTGGTGGCGCCGGATCAGCCCCGCCAACTGGCCGATGTCTTGCAGTGCTTATTGCTTAACGAAAGATTGCGCCGCCAACTGGCCGCTGCCGCCAAAGCACGCCTGCACGATGAGTTCTCCCTGTTGCCCAATCTTGCCATCCTGAAAAATCTGTTCGATCTGGTATTGGCGGGTCGGGTTGTCACGCACCCACACCGCCATCCGTTGCAAGGAGCTTATCATGCAAGGTGAAATTGCTTATATTCTAAAAGGCTTTCCCCGGCTTTCGGAAACCTTCATCAGTAACGAAATCCGCTTGCTGGAAGAGATGGGCTTGCAATTGCGCCTGTTTTCCATCAAGCAAGGCGATACCGATAAAATTCATCGGGCGGTTGGGACCATCCGCGCCCCCTTGATGGTGCTGCCGGCCATGACCTCACTTTCCAACACCAGGCTTCTTCCGTGGCTAAGGGAAAACTTGCCCGATTACTATCGCGGCCACTTGCGGCTGTTCCGGCTGAGGCCGCTAGCCTACGCAAGCACGCTAGCGACTGCGCTTTGGTTGAGCATACGTTACCGGAAATCTCCGTGGGGCGGGTTGCGAAAAGTTTTCATCAAGGAATTTCTCCAGGCAGGCATCATTGCCCTGAAGGTTGCCGAGACCGATTCAATCCGCCTGCTGCATGCCCATTTTTGTCACGGTGCCACCACGGTGGCCCTGTTTGCCAGTCGCTTGAGCGGCAAGCCGTACAGTTTTACCGCCCACGCCAAAGATATCTATCAGGCTGACATGAATCCGGGCGATCTGCTCCAGTTCAAGATTCGCCAGGCCCGCTTCGTGACTACTTGCACCGGTGCCAATTTGCAATATTTAAAGGCACGGGCAGGTCATGGTAACGTTCATCTTGTTTACCACGGCTTGGATACCCGCCAATTCCGTCCCGCCTTGTCGCCAAGCAAGAAAAAAGAGGTTACCCGAATTCTTGCGATTGGCCGCTATGTGGAGAAAAAGGGCTTTCATTTTTTGGTGGCGGCGTGTCACCGCTTAAAACAACAAGGCATCGAATTTCACTGCCGGATTGTGGGAGAGCGTGGCGAAAGTTTCGAGAAGATTCAAATATTGATTGCCCACTGGCAATTACACGATACCGTCAGTTTGGAAGGGCCCATGTCTCATGAAGTGCTGGCTGAGATCTACCGGCAGGCGGATATTTTTGCTCTGCCTTGCCAAGTGCTCGGCAATGGCGACCGTGACGGCATTCCCAATGTATTGATGGAAGCGATGGCCAGTGGGTTGGCCGTGGTCTCCAGCAATATTTCCGGCATGCCAGAATTGATCGAGGACGGCCAAGACGGCTTGCTGGTGCCTGAAAAAGACATAGAAGCCCTGGTAAAAACACTCAGGATTTTGATTTCCGATCCAGACAAACGTAATCATTTAGGCAAAAACGCCCGCAAAAAAATATGCCGGCTATTCGATGCCAGGCAGACTAATCTGCGCCTGAAAGCATTGTTCTGTGAATGCCTGGCGGAAGAAAAGGCCGCGTCCTTTACCGCCACCGCACCGGGCTAACCCATTGCTGACAAGGTTATGGTTGACAGGCCAATTCGAGATCAGAGGAAAATGTGAGGGTGGCGACGACTTTAACCCCGCTGCCGAGATGGCAGGGACGGATATAACCCACGGCTCCGGGTGTAGAGGCGACATATTGGCGCATGGCTTTTTCCGAAGCGACGACATAGGGGGGCAAAATACCCTTAAAATATTGAATATTCCAGTAATTTTCCATGTCTTCCGGTAGGCGCTTGAAGATTGCCTGGGAAAAAGCCCGGCGCAGCGGGTGATTGGCGGGGAGATTTAAAGGTGCCCACGGGACTCCATCGGCACCGATGAGAACCTTGCGGCTGTATATTCTGGCCAATTGCGGCAAGGATAAAGCGCGCACACCGGTATCTTTGGAGACGATTACCAATAGTTTTTCAGCCTGACATAAAGCAGGAAAGACTAGCACCGACACCAGAAAAGCGACTAAAAAAAAGCGCATCATCAAAATAGCATGGCGATTGACATCAAAAGTCCGTCCGGTGCGAGGCGGTGGTTTCCATGCCCGAAGCGGTATTCCACTTTTAACACTAATGGCGTGGCAGGCCGCCAGGCCAAACCTCCGACGCCAATATGAGCTGTGCCGCGTTGTCTGCCACTCTCCAAAAAGTGTGTGCCTTGCAGATATTCATAGCGCCCCACGGCAAAGAGACGATGGCCCAAGGGAATAGCGCCTTGCAGGTAGAGCCCGGTTTCGCTCCGGCGGCCGGATTGGGGGCGGCGGTAAGCAAATTCGGAGCTTAGTTCAAACCGATGCCAATTCCAAAACATATCCAGGCCGAACAAATCGGTTGCCGGTTGAAAATTTGGACGCTGCATTTTGAAGTGAACAAAGGACGCGCCCATTTGTAATTGGGGTGATAATTCATAGTTGAGGCGGAGACCGAACGCGGTTTTAAAGGTAACCATCGTCATTTTTGGGTCCAGGGCTTTACTGGCGTCAACGTAAAGGTCGATATCCAGATCGTGTTCCTTAAGGGGAAAAGTCGTGGAAAGCATGGCGCCACTGGCATGGGGCGCGAAAAAGTGTTCGGTCACGGTTGGCCTGGAAGTGGTCCACACCAGGGGGGAAGCATGGATAACATTCCAGCGTCCCACCGGGGTCAGAAATTTCCCCAGCCGCAAACGCCAGGAACCGGTGATAAAGTAATCCAGGTATAAACGTTCAACGCTGAAAAAACGCTCATCGCTATTCAATGAATGGCTGTCAATGGTAAATAAATCTTCCAATTCCAGTTCAGAAAACAGCCGCCAACGAGGATGAGGCGCCCAGGTGAAAAATAAGCTAAGATCATCCAGCTCTGCCTGCTTGCGCCGGCCCTGGAGGGCTTTGAAAGTGAAGTTGAAATATCCCCCGAGCAGTATCTTTTGGTCTGGCAGATACAGCCCCCGACCCCAGCGATAGTGGGGTGTCTGGGAATGCTCTGTTGCTGCAGCAAATAAGGGATTTGCCAGAAGAATTAATAAGAAAAAAAATCGCAGGAGAAAAATCATCCCTGATAAGGCTGCAAAATGAAAGCTAAATTATACATGCTGTGACTATTCGTAGAAGTTTGTTGTTTTCTTATCTGGGCATCAGTCTATTGGTGGCCGTGGCGCTGACTTCATTGGCATTTCTTTATGTGCGTCAAGTCTTGCTTTCTAACATCGAAGATCAGCTTCAGCTCAGAGCCATCAGGGTGATGGAACAGATCGACGCTACGCTTTTTGAAAGAATGGCCAATGTCGCCACCTGGAGCCGCCTTTCGGTGATGCAGGAACTTCGGGTCCGTGACATTGACAAGCGATTGTCGGAATTCCTGCGTGATTTGCACCAAGGATACCCAGGGGTTTATGGGGTGTTGTTTGCAGCAAACGATCGGGGAGAGATTTTGGCCGCCAGCAATCCTGCGTTGATTGGCAGCCATATGAAAGAAATGCCAGTGTGGCATCGCGTGCAAATGGGGGGGAAGGAGGTATCGCTGTTGCCTCTGAATCTGCCCGCCTCTCATTGTTATTTTTCCGTGGTTCTGGAAGATTCTAGATCCGGCGGTCGCTTGGGCAAGCTTTATGCCGCTTTTACCTGGAACGAAATTTTGAGGCTGCTGGATTATCCTCATCGAGGTCCATTGATTCAGGGCACTGCCTTACTTGTGGACGAGAATAAACGTATCATCGCCGCTTCTGGTGATCTTTCTTCACAGCAGTGGATTGGTCAGCAATTGAATTCGCGCTGGTTATCTCAAACCCCCATGCGTGTCCTCGGCGCGCAAACGAATATCATGAGCGGCTCTAGGGTGCTGACCGGGGTTGCTTCTTCGCGGGGGTATCATGCATTCGACGGGTTTGGCTGGCAAGTCGTGCTGATGGCATCGGCGGATCAAGCCATGGCGCCTTTGTGGCGGTTATGGTGGAATTTATTATTGTTTTTATTATTGGCGTTGATTGGCAGTTTGATTCTCTCTTACTGGCTGGCCGGCCGGATTGCCCGCCCTCTGAGTGCCTTGACCCTGTTTGCCAGGCAGTACATGCAAGGGAAGCAAACCATGCCGCCACAAGCCGGAGGCAGCATCGAGACCCAAGAATTGAGCCGCGCTTTCGAGCAAATGATTCTTCATCTGGAGCAATCCCGCAAGAATTTAGTGCGGGCCTCCAAATTAGCTGTCATTGGCGAAATGGCCGCCAGTATGGCCCACGAAGTCAGAACCCCCTTGGGAATCTTGCAATCCGCGGCCGAAATGTTGCAACGGGAATCCGGCTTGAGCCCCCCAGGGCATGAAATGACCGAGTTTATTTTGAGCGAAACCGATCGCCTCAAATCCTTGGTGTCGACCTTGCTTGACTGCGCCCGCCCGCGCCCGCCACAATTTTGCCCAACCAGCGCCAATCTGCTATTGGCGCGCGTCTTGGATTTACTGCAAGGGAAATTAAACCACATACAAGCAAATGTGGAACAGGTGTTGGATGAGGACAAGACGATTGAATGCGATCCAGACCAACTAGTCCAAGTATTTTTTAATCTACTGATCAATGCAGTACAACATATTCCTCAGCGCGGGCGGATTGTCATCCGCACTGAATGGCAGGGAGACTTTTGGCACGTTAGGATTTGCGACAATGGACCAGGTATCCCGCAGGAATGGCGGGAGCAACTTTTTGACCCATTTTTCACACGCCGTGAGGGAGGCATTGGATTGGGCTTGACAGTCGTTCAGCAAATCATCCTTTCCCACCATGGAGGTATCGAGACCACCGACTGTGACTTGGGTGGCGCCTGTTTTCACTTATGGTTGCCCTGGCGGCAGCCGGGCGTAATCAATCATGAGGAATCCAGTGGCTGAACAACGGGTATTGATTGTCGACGACGAAGCCAAAATGCGCCGGGTTTTGGAGCTGATGCTGACGCAAATGGATTGCCGCTGCTATCAGGCGGGCAATGGTGTTGAGGCCCTGGCATTGCTGGAGGAACAACCAGTGGATCTGATCATCACCGATTTGAAAATGCCACAATTGGACGGCATGGGATTGCTGCGTTCCTTGCGCAAACTCGGCGATGAGACGCCAGTCATTGTCGTTACTGCCTATGGAACGGTCGAAAGCGCCGTCGAGGCAATGCGGCGGGGCGCCTTGGATTATTTGCTGCGGCCTTTCGAACTGAGCCACCTCGAAACTGTGGTGCGGCGGGCTTTGAAGATAGGCAAAATCAGCCGGGAAAATCGTTTCTTGCGCCAGGAATTGGACAAAGGCTGGGGCGGACTGGTAGGGCGCAGCCCGGCCATGCAGCAAGTTTATGAACAAATAGAACAAGTGGCGGATACTACCGTCAGTGTATTCCTGTTGGGGGAAACCGGGACCGGCAAGGAATTGGCGGCCCGCGCGATCCATCAGGCTTCTCCGAGAGCGGATAATCTATTTGTACCAGTCAATTGCGCGGCGATTCCTCCCGATATCCTCGAAAGCGAGTTGTTTGGACATGCCAAAGGCGCCTTCACTGGCGCCCACAGAGACCGGGTGGGCAAATTCGAACTGGCCCAGGGCGGTACTTTATTTTTGGATGAGATAGCGGAAATGGATCTCGGCCTGCAAGCCAAGCTGCTTCGGGTGTTACAGGAGAAAAGTTTGGAGCGGCTGGGAAGCAACCGGGTCATCGATTTGGATATCCGGATCATTGCCGCGACCAATGTGGATCCCGCCCAGGCGGTTGAGGCAGGAAAATTGCGGCCGGATTTATATTACCGGCTCAATGTTTTTAGCATCCGCATGCCAGCGCTGCGAGAAAGGCAAGGTGATATCGCTTTACTTGCACGGCATTTTTTAGAGTTGCACGCCGGCAAACTGGGGTATTCGTGCCCAGACATCCAGCCTCAAGCGTTGGCCTGGATGAACGAATATCCATGGCCTGGCAATGTACGGGAGCTGGAAAATATGATGGAAAGAGTCTTGGTGGTGACACGGGGGCGGGAGGCTATCGGTTTGACTCATCTACCCGGCGCCCAATCACCCTCTGCTTTCCTTGGAGAGGAAGTAGAGTCAAACCGTGAAAGCTGGGCACTTGCGCAGCAGGTAGCGGCTTTGGAAAAACGCATAATTCGCCGCGCGCTGGAAAAAACCGGGGACAACAAGGCGGAAGCCGCCCGCTTGCTGCAGATCAGCGAGCGCTCCCTTTGGTATAAGATTAAAAAATATCAGTTATAACAACTCATCAGTCCGATGGCTGGATCACGAGCTTGCGCTTCCGGAAGCGGATAGCATTGTGCTACCCGCATTCCTGGCATCTACGGTTTTTTGGTAAAGCACAAAGCACTTACTGTCTTTTGGGCAGCAAGATCATCAATTTGCCGATTTCAAAAACTCGACAATTGCTTTTGTGTCCTTTGCTGTCAGGTTGGCGCGCAGGCGCATGTGTTGAACTGCTACATCCCACTGGGCGTCGCTGTAGCCAGCCGGACTCCGCAGGTTATGACAAGCGCCACAGTTTTGTGACCAAAGCTGAGCGCCGTTTCTTTCTTGCGTATGCGAGGATTTATCAGTCTGAGCGGCCGCACCTCCCGCAAGCAGCAGCGTCGCCATTAAAACAAAAATGCGGGGTTGATTCGTCATGGTAAAAACTCCTTTAGAAACCAGTTGCAACTTGGAATAACAAAGTATCGTTGTCTTTAACACCCTTACGGTCATCAAATTCATAAGCAAACTTGAAAACCGTGGTGGGGGCGAAGTAATAATTGAGACCGGCGGTATAACGGTTTTCATCATAAAATCGCGATCCCGCTGGTTGATTCATGCGCTCATAGCGGAAAACGGTTTCCAGATTTTTCACCCATTTAAGGTTCAATAAGCTCGGGCGGTAGGCAATCTGGCCGTAGCCGCCATTGACTTTATTGTTGAAATTGAGTCCCGCGGCGTGGCTGCGGTCAATTTTTCGCCAGGCCCACTGGGCGCGAAGATCGATCCTTCCTCCTATCACCGCGCTAGTGCGGACATAGTTGGCATCGGCAATATGGGTAGTGATATCCAAACTATTATTCAGAGGGTCACGGACGCCTCCGACCTCGAATCCGTACCCAATCTCAAACCCTGGCCAGGGAACGAACCCGACCCGGCCCCCAACCAATTTGTTGTTATCTATATCGGAAAAATTTTTGTGATTCAGACTTCCATCGTTCTTGAGTTCGGAACCATTGGATGCAAAAAAGGCATATCCCAACCGGCCACTGCTGAGTCCGACCGTATCCAAAGGGATAGCTCCGCGGACCTGAGCGCCAAGTTGGGTTTTGGCTTGGATGCGGTTGGCGCCGTCGATACTCAGCGGCTGGTCTGGCAATTTATTGATCCATGCCGGTTCCAATCTTTCGATAAAATAATTGGCGGGATTCATAAACTTGCCCGCGCTTAATGTCACATAGTCATTGAGCAGGTACGAGATTTGGGCAAACTCCAGGGCTACATTCGTTTCGCCGTCTTCCAACTCGAATTCCGCTTCAGCTTCGAAAAAGATATCGTCATTGATACGCCAGAGAAATATGGGAAAAAATCCAGCGTTGAATGAGGAATTGGATTGTTCGGAATCGGAATATCCCGCAAAAGCATAGCCGGTGAGCAAAAATTTCCTGAATCCCGGTATTACCGATTTGGCTTTTTCCTTCGCCTGCTTGGCTTCCTGTTTGACTTGTTGGAGTTCTTCCTTGATTTCCGCTATTTCTTCCGAGTTTGAAGAGGTGTTGGCTGGCGCTGCCGATTGCTTTAGCAAGCGCTTCTCCATTAACTTCATCATAACTTTCATCCGCTCAAAATCCTGTTTGAGCTTGTCGTACTCTTCCTTTGAGACATATTGGCCAGCCTCTGCAACTCCAACAGTGGGATTGCATGCTAACGCCGCCAATAGTATTGCTCCTAGACCGGATATCGCTGGTTTCATCCTTTCCTCCCTTACAGAAATTCAACAGGTTTTATGCTTTTGGCTTAACCAAAGGCTCGATTGTTATCACTTTTTTGGAAACCGATAGATTGGTTGGATAGGCGAGCTATTGCTAACCGCTATCAGTTCACCTCAGGGACATAGGCAATTTATGTACCATCTGCTCTGTAAGGTAGTTGTACGGCGGGTGACCGCAAATTTAGTATGAAAAGTCGATACATTTTTTGCAGAAGGATGCCGCTTACTGCAAGATTTGTCAGATCAAACAGAGATCGGCAGGCACTTTTCCTGAATCGAAGATTGGCTTGGTGGCGCTTATCCGTGGCTGGCCATCAAGTTTGGGTCTGCGAGCAATGAGCGAATGGCTTGGGATACCCGCTCCAAGCCCTGCCACTCTTCCATTTCTTGGAGAGGAGGCGAAAGCATGGTCCGGTTTAATTGACTGTCGATGGCTGCCATTAATTGAAGTGGGGTCAACGTTGCCGGGTCAAGACAGCAGACCCATCCTTGCTGCGCAAAGCGTTGTGCCCGTATCCATTGTTCCTGCACTGGCGACTTGCGGGGAACAATGACCGCTGGCTTACCCAATGAGACGATCTCACACAGAGTGTTATATCCCCCCATGGATAGGATGGCATCGGCCTGGCACATCAAGCCCTGCATATCGGCCGTGAAGGATTGAACGGTAACGGTGGCATTGACTTGGGAAGCCAGGTGCACTATTTCTTCCCTGCCCCGGTCATCCATTTCAGGGCCGGTGATGATGATGGAATTCCAACCCTTGGCCGGCTGGGTGTTGAGCCCTCGCAAATATGTCCGGATCATGCGGAAACCATCTTGCCCACCACCAGGAGTGACCAGCACGGTACGGATGGTGTTGGCGGCCATGTTTTTTGGGGCAATCGCGGTGGGAGACTTGTGGATATACCCACAGTACTTCATGATCGGCTTGATGTTGGATGGAAATCCATATTCTTTGCCCAAGTCGAAAATCTTTTGGGAACCCACCACCAATACTTGAGCGTAATAGCGGTCTATGACTTCGAAGTATCGATGTTTACGCCAGAGCTGGCGGGTTTTAGCGGGTGCATCGAGGATATCCCGCAACAATAGCACCCATTGTGCCCGGGGTATGATTTCCAGCGAGGCTTCCAGTGCCGGCAGTAACTCTTTTGCCACTCCGCAGGGTTTTTTGTCCACAATCATAATATCGGGGCGAAACCCCATCAGCGTGGTCTTGATCATTTGTGCGCGCAGATGCATGGTCAGGTCGAATGCTGTTCCCAAGGATTTGACTTGGTATTGCTCCGCACTGGTCCGGGACAGACAGGGGAGTTTGACATAGTCGAACCTTTCCACCGGCAAAGGCAAGCGGTGAATCACCGGCGAGCCGGTAATCAGCAAAATCGAAAAGTTGGGGTTGTTGTCCAATAGATGCTGGCATATGGCCAGCATGCGC
>JALSQY010000238.1 GCA_026985035.1 Methylothermaceae bacterium | reverse complement strand
CGTTATCGCGCCGGGCAAAGCTCGGCGCATCTTGCAGGGTGAAAGTCCCTGTCGGGTAAGGGTTAGCCACCCACCCGTATCGAGTCTTGCGTCTCTGGCGGAGTTGTGTGATCCACGACGAACAAGAGGGGCGAAGCGTAGACAGAGAATCCTGTAGGCCGTAGGGGTGGTCGCGCACCCTGAAGTGCTGGTACAGCTTCGAAATAAGCTTATTGCGGATGCCGAGGGTTTTAACGTACACCGAAGGCAACACAGAGGCACCCGATTTGGCAAGGGTGTGGAGATCCGCCGGAGTCCACAGGCCGTGGCATGCAGGAAAAGATGCGTCAGAGAACCCGGGAAGCCCCAAAGGGCTCCTGTCGTGGGAACTGAATGGGCAAGGTATACAGCTATTGAGGCACTGAAGGGGAAACCCGGAAACGGAACCAGGCTGGAACCTAAACGTATTCAGGCGAACCACAAGCCAGGTGGGAGGGAGTGGGCCGTCAGGGCCGTGACCTCTATAAGCCTATGGGGTGTCTTATCAGGCATAGTACTCTGAGGTTGGGAAAGCCAACTACATGGGGAAGGACCTGACGGAAGTATGTAGCCCGCAAAGGAAACTCATGCCGGACACAGTAGGATCGGAACAACACGAGCCAACCTCACTGCGGGGAATAGCCACTCGGGCGAAAGCCTGTAAGCACCACCGTTTTCGGGATCTCTACCGGGAGTTGAACGCCGGGTTTTTGCTGAACTGCTGGGGCCGCCTGAACAAGGCGGCGGCCAGCGGTGTGGATGAAGTCACGGCACAGGCCTATCAGGAAAATCTGGAGGCCAATATAGAGGCACTGGCGGAGCGACTGAAAACGAAACGCTATCGTACCAAGCTGGTACGTCGCTGCTACATACCCAAGGAGAACGGGAAACAAAGGCCCTTGGGCATCCCGGCACTGGAAGATAAACTCGTACAACTGGCCTGTAGCAAATTATTAATTGCGATCTATGAGCAAGACTTTGTAGAGAGCAGTTACGGCTATCGGCCCAATCGGAGCGCGAAGGGAGCGGTGTGTGATCTTACCTTCAACCTTCAGTACGGGAAATACGGTTACATTGTTGAGGCCGACATCAAAGGCTTCTTCGATCATATGGACCACGACTGGCTGCTGGAAATGCTCAAGCAACGGATTGATGACAAGGCCTTTGTCAGTCTGATCGGAAAATGGCTGAAGGCAGGTATCCTGGAGACGGATGGACAGATACTCCATCCGGGAGCCGGGACGCCGCAAGGCGGGATTATCTCGCCGGTATTGGCGAATATTTACCTGCACTATGCCCTGGATCTGTGGTTTGAGCGTGTGGTGAAAGCCCACTGCCGAGGTGGTGCATTGCTGTGTCGGTACGCGGATGATTTTGTCTGTGCATTCCGATACAGGGAGGATGCACAGCGGTTCTATCGGGTGTTGCCGAAGAGGCTAGAGAAGTTCAGTCTCGAAGTAGCCACCGAGAAGACGCAATTGCTCAGGTTTAGCCGGTTTCACCCGAGCATGCAAAAGCGGGTTACCTTTCTGGGTTTCGAACTGTACTGGTTTAACGACCGGAAGGGCATTGCGCGGGTGATGCGTCGTACGGCCAGAAAGAAACTGCATGGCGCGTGCAGGCGGATCAAAGACTGGATCAGGAAGGGACGTTGCCTGGCGGGCCGGGAGTTTATTGCTGGTCTGAACAGGCGGCTGATGGGGCACTACAATTACTACGGCTTGCGAGGCAACTCGCGTTCGCTGTATCGTTTCTACCAATGGTCAATTGAATGTGTATTCAAGTGGCTGAATCGCAGAGGCGGAAAGCGGCGGAGTTTTACCTGGGCATCGTTTGCTCAGGCGCTTAAACGAGCCCGTGTAGCCGTTCCCAGAATCACGGAGAAGCAGCGACAGCATGTGGTGTTTGCATAAGGGGTTTTCGTTCGACGCGAATGCGAGTACAACCGAGGAACCGGATGCGGGAAAACCGCACGTCCGGGTCTGTGCAGGGGGCGCCCGGTAACGGGCGTTCCTACTGCGAGAGCCACCTATAGAACCTCCTAAGTGATGACAAAAGGCACACATTTATGCTATACTGCGTAATATGAAGCCAATCAACTGGAATCCCGAGAAAAACCAGCAGCTTATATCTGAGCGGGGTATTTCGTTTGAGGATGTCGTTTTCTATCTACAGCAAGGAGCATTGCTGGATGATCTCGAACATCCAAATGGGGATAAATATCCGGGTCAACGGATATTTGTTATTAACATCGATGGTTATGTTCATCTTGTCCCCTATGTTGAAAGCCGAAAAGAGATTTTCTTGAAAACGGTGATTCCAAGCAGAAAGGCGACCAAACAGTATCTAGGAGAGGAGCCATGAGTAATCCCAAACTTAGTAAAGAGGAAAAGGAAATTCTTAAAGATTTCGAGGCAGGTGAATTTAAGTCTGTGCTTACACCCAGGCGGAAAAAAATGCTGCAAGAAGCAGCTGAGGAAGCGTTTAAGAAAGATAAGAGAATTAACATTCGAATATCTAGCCGTGATTTAGAGTCACTTCAAAGGCGTGCGCTCGAAGAAGGGATTCC
>JALSQY010000237.1 GCA_026985035.1 Methylothermaceae bacterium | reverse complement strand
CCCCAAGTGCTGTTGACGGTGGACAACGGCATTGCGAGTATCGCCGGCGTGGCGGCTGCCAAATCCCGGGGGCTGAGAGTCTTGGTCACTGACCATCACTTGCCCGGGGAACAATTGCCCGATGCCGATGCCATCGTCAATCCCAATGTGCCTGGTGACGGTTTTCCAGGCAAATCTCTGGCCGGCGTGGGGGTCATGTTTTATGTCTTGACGGCGCTGCGGTCGAAAATGCGGGCGCAGGGAGAGTTTGAACGATTGAGAATCCCCGAACCTAATTTGGGGGCATTGCTGGATTTGGTTGCCCTGGGTACGGTGGCCGACGTGGTACCCCTGGATGGCATCAACCGGATATTGGTGCATCAGGGCTTACAGCGGATGCGGGCGGGACGGGCCCGCCCGGGTATTCGGGCGCTGATTGATGTGGCCGGCCGCCGCTATGAATACCTGTCTGCCGCCGATCTGGGGTTTGCCGTGGCGCCCCGCCTCAATGCCGCTGGCCGGTTGCAGGATATGTCCATCGGCATCCGTTGTCTGATGGCGGAGAATTTGGGTCAGGCGCGGGAACTGGCCCGGCGGCTGGATCAGCTCAATCGCGAGCGGCGGGAAATTGAAGCGCAGATGAAAGATGATGCATTGTTGCTGTTGGCAGAGGAAGAATGGCAGACGGATCAGTCCAATGGCGTTTGTCTTTTTGACGAGAGCTGGCACGAAGGCGTCATAGGCATTCTGGCTTCCAGGATACGCGAGCGTTTATCCCGCCCGGTGATTGCTTTTGCCCCGGCAGAAGATGGTTTGCTCAAAGGTTCGGCCCGTTCTGTCCCGGGGCTGCATATCCGGGATTTGCTGAGCGAGGTGGCCGCCCAATGTCCCGGCTTGATTCTCCGTTACGGCGGCCACGCCATGGCCGCGGGCCTGACATTGGAGCGGGACAATTATGACCGTTTTGCCCAGGCGTTTGACGAATATTCAGCCCGGCATTTGGCCCAACTGGCGGTGGAAGATCAAATTCATACCGATGGTTCCTTGGGACCTGGGGATTTTTCCTTTGCCCTGGCTCATTCGCTGCGCCTGGCCGGGCCATGGGGGCAGGGGTTTCCCGAGCCGGTCTTCCACGGTGACTTTCAGGTGGCTTCATCAAGAATCGTTGGGGAAAAGCATTTGAAACTGCAAGTTAAAAGCGCCGGCGTTATCAATCCCCTGGAGGCCATCGCATTTTTTCCGGATAATCCCGCTGATTGGCTTACCTGTTCCCAAATCCGACTGGCTTATCAGTTGGAAATCAATGAATTCCGGGGGCAGCGCCAATTGCAACTGAATGTGGATTACATGGAGCCGTTGTCATGAAAGTTGATCCTTTTCAAGTTCGCCGTTTCCTGGAAGAAGACCTGGGGGAAGGTGATGTCACCGCCCAAATTATTCCCGCCAATTATTCCGCCACGGCCATGGCGATTACCCGGGAAGAAATGGTGGTATGTGGCCGCGATTGGTTTGCCGCCGTGTTTCAATTGTTGGACGACAGATGCCAAGTGGCGTGGGAGGTGGAAGAAGGGCAAAAAGTACCGGAAGGGGCACTTTTGTGCCGGGTGTCCGGTCCGGCCCGGGCCCTGCTCAGCGGCGAACGCACCGCCCTGAATCTGCTCCAAACCCTGTCGGGCACGGCCACCTTGGCAAGACTGTTTGCCGATGAAGTGGCAGGCACCGACGCCGTGGTGCTCGATACCCGCAAAACCATTCCAGGGCTTCGTCAATTGCAAAAATATGCGGTCAAGGTGGGGGGGTGTCAAAATCATCGTTTTGGTTTATACGACGGCATTTTGATCAAGGAAAACCATATCCTTGCCGCCGGTTCCATTGATGAGGCGGTTGAAAGGGCGCGGATGCTGAATACCGGTTTGCCCATCGAGGTGGAAGTGGAAAATCTGGATGAAATGGAACAGGCGTTGGCTGCGGGGGCGGATATCATTCTGCTGGATAATTTTTCCTTGCCCGAGCTTGTCCAGGCAGTGCGGAAAAATGCTGGCAGGGCCTTGCTGGAAGCTTCGGGCGATATCGCCCTGGACAATATTCGCGAAGTCGCCGAAACCGGCGTTGACAGGATCTCCGTGGGTGCCATGACCAAACATCTAAGAGCGGTGGATTTATCCATGCGCATTGAACTCTTGGGGTAAAATGCCAAGATGGATGAAAATGCCGTGGGCAATTTTTTGATTTTCCCCCTGTTCACCCTCACTTCAGCGTTGTTGGTGGCGGTGTTTTGGTGGTTGCCCCAACTGGCTCCCTGGCTGGCCAGTCCCTGGGTTGGTGGGTTGGGCGCGGCGGCCATTCTGGTGGCCACGGTGTTGGGTTGGAAAAAAGTCCTCCGCCCTCAGATTGCCTACGATATCTTTTTATGGGGGACGTTGTTGGTCTGGGCCGCGTATTGGCAGTACGTGTTTGGCCCGGAAGCCCCGCTATTTAAAGCCTATCCTGTCTATTTCGTCATCCTGGAAGCCTGGACCCGCTATTTCGTCGTCAACCACAGCGAGCGTTGGACACTGGAAGAACTACGCTTTTTAGAAAGCTTCGTCACCGGCTGGTGGTGCAAGGGGTGGCT
>JALSQY010000236.1 GCA_026985035.1 Methylothermaceae bacterium | reverse complement strand
CGCATCGTTGATGTGCTGGTGGTGAGAAAAGACGCCATCGAACCCTACCGAGAGGGGTTGAAGCGGCTTGTTCACGGTTATTTTCAGGCTGTGCAATTCTTGAAAGATTCTCCCCGGAAAGCGGTGTTGCAAATGCAAGGCCGGCTGGGATTGTCCCCGGAGGGAATCTTGCACTCGTATCAGGGAATGAGACTGCCTTCATTGCAAGAAAATCGGGATTATCTCACGGGCGCGCCATCTCCTTTGGAAGTGAAGGCCAGGGAATTGGCGGATCTGATGCTGGAAAATGATTTGCTTGACCGTCCCATCAATTTCTCCCGATTAACCGAAGCCCGGCTACTACCCCGGGAGCAACCATGAGCCCCATCCATACCCGGAACCTGGGAAAATCGCTGGCTTTTTCCTTCATGTTGATTGTGATCAGTCTTTGGTTGGGATTGTCGGTTCTCTATGGCATTCGGGAGATACGAAAGGCGCAGACCCACGCCATCGAGCATCTAAGGCGCGATCTGGGACGTTTACAATTGGCATTGGAAAACGCCCTGGCTGAACCCGATGAGGTGGGAGCAGAACGGTTGTTGACGATGTGGGCGGTGGAACCGGACTTGAAAGCAATCATGCTGGTTGACGACCGGGGCCGGGTCGTTTTTGCCAATCGTTTGGCCTGGAAAGGGATGGACGCGGTAAAAGCCGATCCCTCGTTCGATGCCAGCCGGTTCGCAACCGTTCGACAACGCCGTCAGCCAGTGGTTTTTCTTGGCCATTCCCGTGAATTTGTTCAAGCTTATTATCCCATTGGCTGGATTGATAAAACCCATCGTTTGCGTGGCCAAAGCACTGGCGTCCTTTATGCCCGCTATGATTTGCGGCCACAAATCCATCAGCTTTGGATGAATCTGCTCAACTCGGCATTGGTGTTGGGAACCATGCTGATCTTGGCGCTTGGATTACTTTGGCGTCAGTTGAAATCCAACTTGATTCAACCGCTTTCCCATATGACGGAAGTGGCCCGGAATTTCGGGGAAGGGGATTTAGGCGCCAGAATGGAAGTGGAAGGCAGCGGCGAACTGATTCGCCTGGCCAAGACCTTCAACCAGATGACGGATCGAATGGCGGCAGGGCAGCGCTTGTTGGAACGGCAGAAGTCCTTGTACGACACACTGGCCGAAACCAATCAAATAATCATTCGCGCCCAAAAACAAGAAGAGGTTTTCGAATCCTTTTGCCGTATTGCCGTGGAACGGGCAGGGTTCAAATTGGCCTGGGTCGGAGCGGTGAATGAAGAAGGGAAAGTGCTCGATCTCAAAGCTTGTGATGCCATCGATGAAGGTTGCAAGCACTATGCGGAAAAGCTCTGGATACCGCTCGACAGCACTTTGCCGGAAGGACGGGGACCGGCGGCGACGGCGGTTTTGGAAGATCGCATGGCGGTCATCAACGATTTTTTGAGTAATCCGGCAAGCCAGCCCTGGCACGAACAGGCCTCCCGCTATCAACTGGCCAGTTGCGCTGCCTTTCCCATTCATTGCGATACCCGGGTGGTGGGCGTTTTTTTGGTTTATGCCGGGGAGGAAAATTATTTCAGCGAAGACTTATTATCCCTTTTGACTGAGTTGTCCAATGATATCTCCTTCGCCCTCGGCAACTTCCAGCGCGAGGATCAGCGGAGGCAGGCAGAAATCGCCCTGCGCGCCAGCGAACAACGTTTGCAAGTGACTTTGGATTCCATTGGTGACGCGGTGATAGCAACCGATGCCCAGGGCAAGATCGAGCGCATGAATCCCATGGCCCAGCGCTTGACTGGCTGGACCAAGAAAGAGGCGGAGGGAAAGCCGCTGGTGGAAGTTTTTCACATCATTGACGCCAAAACCGGAAAGCGGGCGGAAAATCCGGTGACAAAAGTCTTTGCCAGTGGCAAGGTGGTGGGCCTGGCGAATGATACGGTGTTGATTTCCAAAAATGGCCAGCGGTTCCAGATCGCCGATAGCGCGGCGCCCATACAAGATAATACCGGCGCAATTACCGGCGTGGTGCTGGTCTTTAGAGATGTGACGGCAACCTATGCCTTGCAAAAGAAGCTGCTGGCCAGCGAAGCCCGCTACCGCCACTTGTTTGAAAAGAGCAAGGTGGCGGCGTTGCTGATTGACGAGGCCAGGCAGATCATCGTGGATGCCAACCAAGCGTCTTGCCGGTTTTATGGCTACAGCCGCAGTGAAATGCAAGGCATGCCGTTGGCCTGGATAGAAGAAAAAAATGCCACGGATGGTAATGGTCCTGCTGGAACAGAAATCCATTACCACCGGTTACGCTCGGGGCAGATCCGCCAGGTGGAAGTACACGGCAGCCAGATAGAGGTAGCCTCGGACACCTTGCTGTATGCCACCATTCATGATGTGACCGAGCAGCAGCAAATTGCCTATTTTACCCATCTGCTGGCCGATGAGATTGGCGGCAAGGTTGGCGAGGATTTCTTTCAAACCCTGGTTTGCCAATTGGCAAAGGGATTGGAGGTCACCTGTGCTTTCGTCGGGACTTTGAATTCGTCAGGCCGGCAAATTGATGTGATTGCCGGATGGAATCACGGCCAATGGACGGAGGGCTTCAGTTACCG
>JALSQY010000235.1 GCA_026985035.1 Methylothermaceae bacterium | reverse complement strand
ATTTCTCGCCAAGTATACTTCGACTTGAATTATTCGGTTAAAAAATATAACTAAAAGACATAAGATTATGAATGGAAATTCAAGCCAAGCTGAAATTTTAACGATCCGCAATAACCTTGTTAGTACCTTAAGGGGAATCATCTACGATCATACTTTTGCCAAGCTGACTATTGATTGGTACCGGGCGGTTTTGGAAAGGTTGCCGGAAAGTGCCGAAGTCCTCGATGTTGGGATCGGTACGGGTGGCGCCGTAGCCGCCAATGCCAATTTGATTATGGAGAAGAACTTGCAAATTACCGGATTGGATATCGATGCGGATTATCTTGAACGATGTGAAAAAACACTAGCCAGGGCCGGTTTGAGTAATCACGTCAATGTCCGTTTGGAATCAGTATACGATCACCAGGGGGGACCCTACGACGCGGTATATTTCAGCGGCAGCTTTATGCTGCTGCCCGATCCCATTGCTGCCTTGAAGCATGTTATGTCTTTGCTGCGTTCCAACGGAAGCGTATATTTCACCCAAACCTTTCATGATCGCCCATCACCGCTTGCGGAAAAGATCAAACCCATTCTCCACCGTGTCACCACCATTCATTTTGGCCGGGTGACTTATTGGGATGATTTTCAAGAGGTGCTGCAACAGGCTGGTGCCCAGGTGAAAGACGTGGTGATTTTGAAACAGCTGCGCAACACATCCTTTCGTTTGATTGAGGCAGTCCATCCGGCCAATAGCTAGCTATCACCCTGGAGGACCCATGGCTAGGCCCACAACCCCGCTCTTGGCCGCAGACGTCATTATTGAGTTAACTGACCGCCCAGGTAGGCCTTACGTCCTGATTGAACGTAAAAATCCACCCCATGGATGGGCGATCCCTGGAGGATTTGTCGATGTTGGAGAAACCGTGGAACACGCGGCGGTTCGTGAGGCCAAAGAGGAGACGGGCCTAGTGGTAAGGCTGAAGGCTTTGTTGGGTTTGTATTCCGACCCAAGGCGGGATCCCCGGGGGCATACGGTAACGGCTGTCTATGTGGGGGAGGCGGAAGGGGAACCTATGGCTGCTGACGATGCCAAAAATATAATGATTGTCGATCCACGAAAACTGCCTTCGGAGTTGGCGTTTGATCACCATCAAGTATTGGCCGATTACATGAATTTTCGTAAGACTGGACAACCGGCGCGATTAAGACTCAAAGGCTATGGCTGATTCTTCCGGCTTAACCATTGGCAGGTTGGCTAAACAAGTGGGTGTGAATGTGGAAACTATCCGCTATTATCAGCGGTTGGGAATCCTGGAAACCCCGCCCAAGCCAGTTTACGGCAACCGAACTTATACCCCGGAAGCAGCGAAGAAATTGCGTTTTATCAAGCGGGCCCAGGCCATGGGGTTTACCTTGAAGGAAATTGGTGAATTACTGGATCTTGATGGCGCCTCCTGTGAGTCCGTCCAATACCTGGCCCAAGCCAAGCTAGCCGTGATTGAAGAAAAAATCCGCAATTTGGAGAACATGCGCCGTATTCTTGAACAAACGCTGCAAGTTTGCCGTTCTCAGGACAAGCCCGGATGCTTTCTCCTGGAAAAATTGTTAGGCAAGCGGGAAGCAACTTGACTCCGTACTTTACTACGGGATGGATAATATAGTCCCAATGCGTTTGAATCAGAGGCGAACCATGACTGAAAAAGCCGAGGTTGTAAATCAAGCAGTTAAGCAAACCAGTGAGGGTACCTTACCGGGGTGGCTGAATTGGACAGCCGCGTTGGCTGCCATTGGCGCATCGGTATGTTGCGTCGGCCCATTCGTCCTGGTATTACTCGGATTAGGTGGGGGTTGGATGAGCACGTTGGTGGCATTTTCTCCTTACCGTCCTGTTTTTATCGGCATTACCTTGGTGTTGCTCGGTTGGGCTTTTTACAAGCTGTATTTGGTGAAACCGTGTGCAGTAGGGGAGACTTGTGCTTTGCCTGCCATGCGCAAGCGGCAAAGAATAATTTTTTGGTTGGTCACCCTTTTTATCGTGGGGCTGATTGCCTTCCCCTGGTATGCCCCTTGGTTTTTGGAATGATTAAATTCTAGGAGTGTTAGATGTTACGGCATTTATTGACAATATTAATATTGACGGCGGCTTTTATAGAGATTCCCGCTCAAGCCGTGGTTCCGGAAACTCAGCAGAGTGCGCAAACGGTGACGCTGACCGTTGGCAATCTGACTTGCGCCATGTGCAAATATACAGTGGAAAATGCCCTGAAACAGGTAGAAGGGGTGCAATCGGCTCAGGTGGATATGGAAAAAAGCATTGCGGTGGTGGTATTTGACCCCGCCAGAACCGGCGTGGAAAAATTGATTGAAGCAGTCACAAATGCAGGCTACCCGGCTGCGGTTAAACAATAAACAAACCGGTTTTTCAGCTCGGGAACTCAACCCTCACGCACAAAACAAAGATCTTCCATGAAATCCTACGAGCCTGCCGTCAGCACCTTCCATTGAAGGTCTTCCCAATAGTTAAACAGCGGTTTTCAACAGCCGCTGTTTTTCCCGTTGCCAATCCCGCTCTTTTTCCGTGGCCCGCTTGTCATGGAGTTTTTTGCCTTTTGCCAGGCCGATTTCAAGTTTTACCAGATTTTTTTTCCAATACAGCTTGAGAGGTACCAAGGTATAGCCGCGGCGTTCGACGTGACCGATCAACTTGTTCAATTCTTGCTTTTTCAACAAGAGTTTACGGGTACGGGTAGGATCCGGGTTGATATGGGTGGAGGCGGAAGCCAGAGGGGAGATGTGGGCGCCAAACAGCCATGCCTCACCATTTTTGATGAGCACGTAGCTTTCTTTCAAATTGACCCGGCCGGCTCTCAAGCTCTTCACTTCCCATCCTTCCAGCACTAATCCTGCCTCGAAAGTTTCTTCAATGAAATAGTCGTGCCGTGCTTGGCGGTTAACCGCAATCACATTGTCGGCGGTTTTCTTCTTCTTTTTTTTACTGGCCATTGGAGGGAATGAAAACTGACTGAGTCGTAGGGGTTTGCTATTTTATCCTACTTTGCGCTTCGCCAAGGGATGTTTTTAGCGTTGAAAACAAATAAAGGAGAGGGCATGTCGAAGAAAAGGGAAAATCACCCCCAATGGTCGTCGTGGTTACTGTTTGTGCTGGCGGCGACAGGTTCCGCCATAGGTTTGGGGAATATTTGGAAGTTTCCCTATATCGCTGGTCAAAATGGGGGCAGTGCATTTGTATTGGTGTATTTGGCTTGTGTTTTAGGCATGGGTATCCCCATGTTGATGGCGGAAACCCTGATTGGCCGGCGGGGCCGCTTAAATCCCATAGATTGCATGGAGGTAGTAGCCGAAGAAGCTGGAGCAAACCCCCATTGGCGATGGCTGGGTGGAATGGGAATCTTGCTGGGTTTTTTGATTCTGACCTACTACAGTGTCATTGCGGGCTGGACAATTGCATATATATTCAAAACCGCCGCCGGGGTCTTTCTGGGCAAGGGTGCCAGCGAGGTGGGCTACCTGTTTGCGCAATTTATTGCCAGCCCTTGGCAACTTATTTTCTGGCATTCCATTTTTATGCTGGCTACCATGGCTATTGTGGCGCGGGGGGTGCAAGGGGGACTGGAAAAAGCGGTGGAATTGTTGACTCCCGCGCTTTTTATTCTTCTTCTTATCTTGGTTGGCTATGCCATGAGCGCGGGAGACTTTCAACGGGGGGTGAGATTTCTGTTTTATCCTGACTTTGGCCGATTCAGTGGAGAAAGCCTGCTGATGGCGATGGGACATGCTTTTTTTTCCCTCAGTATCGGTATGGGGGCGATGATGATTTATGGTTCTTATCTTCCGGGAAATGTCTCTATAGCTAAAACTTCGCTTATTATCGCTGTGGCGGATACTTCTGTGGCGTTATTGGCGGGTGTGGCGATCTTTCCCCTGGTTTTTGCCAATCATTTGGAACCTGCAACCGGTCCTGGTTTGATTTTTCAAACCTTGCCGCTGGCATTTGCTCAGATGCCCTTAGGATCTTTATTTGGCGCCTTATTTTTCGTGCTGTTGGCTTTTGCCGCTCTCTCTTCGTCGATTTCGTTGATCGAGCCGGCGGTTGCCTGGTTAATGGAAGATTTTGGATTGACCCGCCCGGTTGCCTGTCTTGTTAGCGGTTTTGGGTGTTGGCTGATCGGGCTGGGGACCGTATTTTCTTTCAATCGATGGTCTCATTTGACACTGTTTGATAAAACATTTTTTGATCTTTTGGATTTTCTGACGTCCAATCTTATGCTGCCTATCAGTGGCATGTTGCTGGTGGTTTTTGCCGGTTGGGTCATGCAGCCCGAAGTCAACCGAGCAGAATTGTCAACCAGTCCTTGTTTATTTAGACTTTGGTGGCTGTTAAGCCGGTATGTGGCGCCTGCTACGGTAGGTTTGATTCTGCTGAATGGTATTGGAGTGTTATGAGGTCAGTGCATAAAAGCGCGTTAGTGAGGTATCCAGCTGAAGCGCTGTTTGAGATAGTGAATGATATAGAATCTTACCCTCAATTCCTTCCCTGGTGCCGCTCGGCCCACATTTTGATGCGGGAGGGAGATATCGTCGAAGCAGAATTGGAAGTGGCCAGAGGCGGTTTCCAGAAATCTTTTGCCACCCGCAATTATAATATTCCCGGGAGGGAAATCCGCATGACGCTGCTCCAAGGGCCCTTTGAATCTCTGGAAGGAGTATGGCGATTTCAGCCTTTGCGGGAAGACGCTAGTAAAATCAGTTTGGATTTGGAATTTGAGATGGCTTCCCGGCTTGGCGGCTTAGCCTTTGGAACCGTGTTTAATCAAATTTGCGATAGTATGGTAGGGGCCTTTACTCAACGAGTGAGAGATTTGCATGGCTGAAATGATCGAGGTGGCATACGCCCTGCCGCATAGGCAATGGTTGATTCCAGTAAGTTTCAAAGAGGGCATGACAATCAGGTCGGCGATTGTCCAGAGCGGTCTGTTGGAAGAAATTGACGGCCTTGAGTTAAACCGGTGCAAAGTCGGCGTCTTTGGTGAATTGGGGCATCTGGATCAACTGGTGCAGCCAGGGGACCGGGTGGAAATCTATCGCCCTTTGACAATTGATCCGAAAGAGGCCAGGCGGCAGCGAGTTCATAAGCCATTGATTCAACCAAACATCCAGCGGAAAAAGTCACCAATGATTTGAAAGATGCCTCTTTCGATTTTTCGGGGCGGGACATTAACGGTTTCTATTTCTGGTTTTTCAAGGCCAGGCTTGGGTTGAGGGTGGAAATCGCCCTGCAGACCAGCTAATTGTTGATCTCTGAATAACAAAGTTAAATGCTGTAATTCCATGGCCCTGCCGCCTTTTTGATAACTATAAACATAATCCCAGCGGTTTGGGTGAAAGGGGTCCATCAACAAGGGCGTTCCCATGACATAACGAACCTGGTCAGGATTCATCCCCGGCTTTAATTGGTCTACCTGGGATTGAGTAACGATATTGCCTTGTTGGATATCTATTTTATAGACGCAGCCGGTTAAAAACAGACTTGCAAAGTAGGTAATAATAATGAGATGCTTTCCCATTGATTGCCTTTTTGGTGAACTTCAATGAGTCAACATGATAATCCATAGGCCATTGCAATGCATGTATAAGCTACCAGGGCAATCGTATGAACCGATTCTCCCCTCTCCCTCTGGGAGAGGGGCCGGGGGGAGAGGGGAAAACACCACTGCATTCATCGGCTCAAGCCCTCACCCCAACCCTCTCCCAGAGGGAGAGGGGCTTCAATATATCAAGTATGAACGGGAAAAACGGCAGTCATGCGATTGCCTTGGTATAGCCAGTATTAAAGGAGTAGCTGGTGGAAACGCAAGATCTTAGAAACGTGGGGTTGAAGGTGACCCTGCCCCGCATGAAAATTTTGGAAATTCTGGAAAGAAAGCAGGGTGATCAACAGCATTTAAGCGCTGAAGATGTTTACAAAATTCTGCTGGATGAGGGTGAGAAAATCGGGTTGGCAACGGTTTACCGGGTTTTGACGCAGTTTGAGGCGGCAGGACTGGTGCGCCGCCATCATTTTGAAGGAGGCAACTCGGTTTTTGAATTGAATCGCGGGGGGCATCACGATCACATTGTTTGTATCAAGTGCGGCCGGGTAGACGAATTTACCGATGATGATATTGAAAAGAGACAAAAAAAAATCGCCTCCAAACTCAAATATGATCTTAAAGATCACAGTTTGATCCTCTACGGCATCTGTCCTCACTGCCAAGGAAGCTAATTCCCTTACATGTTTAAGCCACTGACTTTGTATATCGCCCTGCGCTATACGCGGGCCAAAAAGCGCACGCATTTTATTTCTTTCATCACGCTAACTTCCATCTTGGGCATTGCCCTGGGAGTGACAGCGTTGATTACCGTTCTGTCGGTCATGAATGGTTTTGAATCGGAATTGCGCCAAAGAATTTTGGGGATGACCTCCCACGCCTCCATCACCAGCTTTGATAACCGTCTGCAAAATTGGCAATTACTGGCCGAAAGGCTTGACAATTATCCTCATATCCTTGGAACCGCGCCTTTTGTGGAAGGGCAAGTGATGATTACCGCCGACCGGCGCGTTTCCGGGAGCCTGCTGCGAGGGATATTGCCAGAGCGAGAACACCAGGTATCCGATGTGGTCAAGCACATCAAGAGCGGCGATTTGGCCGCTTTGAAGCCCGGTTCTTACGGCATTATTTTGGGGTCGGAACTGGCGCGTTATCTCGGTGTGTGGCAGGGCGACAAAATTACTGTTATCACCCCTCAAGTTACTACAACGCCAGCGGGAATCTTGCCCCGGCTGAAGCGTTTCACTGTAGTGGGAATTTTCGAAGTGGGTATGTATGAATATGACCGCAACATGGCCCTGGTTCATCTGAAAGACGCCGCCAAATTATTGCGTTTGGGCGACGCGGTTTCCGGTCTCCGCCTCAAATTGGATGATGTGTTTATTGCGCCCCAATTGGCCCGGGATTTAACTTTAAAATTAGGCGGTCGGTATTTCGTGACCGATTGGACCAAGCTCCACAGCAATTTTTTTAAAGCCATCCAGATGGAAAAACGGGTCATGTTCATCATTCTCTTACTGATTGTTGCGGTGGCGGCTTTTAATATCGTTTCTACCCTGGTCATGGTGGTAACCGACAAGCGATCCGATATCGCAATTTTGCGGACCCAGGGGATGACGCCGGGGGCGGTGATGACCCTGTTCATCCAGCTGGGGGCCATTATTGGTCTGGTGGGCACCTTGGCCGGGGCCATAGGCGGGGTGGCGTTGGCTTTGAATGTGGAAACCATTGTGCCTGCCATCGAACGCTTGTTTGGAGTACATTTCCTGGCGGCAGAT
This sequence comes from Methylothermaceae bacterium, assembly GCA_026985035.1. GTDB lineage: Bacteria > Pseudomonadota > Gammaproteobacteria > Methylococcales > Methylothermaceae > Methylohalobius. The sequence continues at coordinate 4,674 of JALSQY010000235.1, read as the reverse complement.
GTTTACTACATCAGCGAATTGCCTTCGGAACTGCATTGGCAGGATGTCTATCAAATATCTGCCATGGCTTTTGCCCTTTCTTTGCTGGCGACGCTATATCCTGCCTGGCAAGCTTCCAAAGTGAAACCGGCCGAGGAACTTCGTTATGAATGAGCCGGTGTTAGCCTGTTACGGACTGACGAAACACTTCCGCGAAGGACCTTTGCAAGTGGATGTGCTGCGGGGGATTGATCTGGAAATCGCAGCGGGGCAAAGAATCGCCATCATGGGAGCTTCGGGTTCCGGTAAGAGCACCTTGCTCCATGTGCTGGGCGGATTGGATTCGGCCAGTGGTGGCAAGGTGATTTGGAATGGTGTCGATATTGCCAGCTTAAATGAGCGTCGATTGAGCCGAATGCGTAACCGTACCTTGGGGTTCGTCTATCAATTCCATCATCTTTTGCCGGAATTCACGCTCCTGGAAAATGTCGCCATGCCCTTGATTATTGGGGGCTATCCGGTTGCCAAGGCGAGGCAAACAGCATCGGAATTACTGGCTAAAGTCGATTTGGAAGAAAGATTGTCTCACAAGCCTGGAGAAGTTTCGGGTGGGGAGCGCCAGCGGGCTGCGGTGGCCCGGGCTTTGGTCACGCAACCCACGTGTGTGCTGGCGGACGAACCCACCGGCAATCTGGATAGCAAGACCGCTGCCCGGGTGTATCAATTGATGCTATCGCTCAATCAAGAATACGGCATCAGTTTTTTGGTTGTGACTCACGACCGGAAATTGGCCGATAAAATGGACAAAGTACTGTATTTGGAAGACGGCAAGCTTTATCCGCTGGTTCCAGACGATTGAGATTGAGTGCGCTCCTGCCGTCGTTTTTGCCAACGTTTAAGGACGGAGAGCCGCCATAACAGACGGATGCTCAAATAGCCCACTGCGGCAAGGATCGTCCCCAAAATCAAGCTCCCCAGTAACAGGGGCCACCAAATATCGCCCAGTTCGTTCAGCGCTCCGCCTAGAGTAAACACATCCGGCGAGATTTCATTGGTGGTGCCCAATACAAGGGCCCCCACTTTGTAAGCAAGATAAAACATCGCCGGCATGGTCAGAGGATTGGTAATCCATACCAGAACGACTGAAACAGGTAGATTGGCCCCTACCAGAAAAGCCAGTGCCGCGGCCACAATCATCTGTCCCGGAATCGGCAAATACATCGAAAAAAATCCCACTGCGAAAGCGAGTGCCACGGAACGGCGGTTCAAGTGCCAGAGGTTGGGGTTATGCAGATGTTCTCCAAGGAATTGAAGGCGTTTGTGTTCCTTGAAGGTGTGGTGGTGGGGGAGAAAACGTTGAATTAATTTCTTCGGCATCTCAATAAATTTATCAAATCACAAGACTATGATTGTATGGGGACCTAGGAAAAATGTCACCTCCGCTTTTAGAAGGTGTCGCAAAAGACGACACCCTCTTTCAGGGAAAAGTAATGCTTCCAGGTCTTGCATTTCCACTGTTCACGCGATTCTTCAAATCATGTGACGCTGCATGCTTACAGGGAAATTTATTGTAGCATTTAATATGCTTGTTTTTGGTATTCGGCATTGACTTTTGTCCTTGGTGGTCTTGGATTTTTTTGTGGCGAGCTACTTTGTCACTGGTTGCCTGTTCTGCCGGATCTAATCAGCACCTTAGTGCTTGTTTCAGTGGCGGTGATTTCGTTGTGGCAGCGATGGATCATAGTAGCCTCGGTGATTTCAGGATTCTCATGGACAGCTTTGGCCGCTTCTTTATTCTTGACTCCTTTGGCGCCTGGTCTTGAAGGAAGGGATCTGGTCGTTGAAGGGGAAATTGAAGGTTTACCCGTCCGTTTCAAACAAGGCTGGCGATTTAATTTTCTTCTCCATCAAACCCATGATAAACGCCGGCTTCCATCCAAATTACGCTTAAGTTGGTATAACAGCCAGGTAAAATTGGCGGCAGGGGAAACCTGGCGTTTTCAAGTCCGCTTGAAACGCCCTCACGGATTGAGAAATCCCGGAGGATTTGATTACGAAAAATGGCTCTATGCCCATCGCATTGGTGCAATGGGTTATGTGCGTGACAGCAACGTAAACCAAAGGTTATATCGAGGGGGCATCTTAGACAGTTTGCGCCAGCATTTGGCCAATCAGTTGCGTGTTCTTCTTCAAGAAAGTCCGGTACAAGGGGTTATCGAGGCCTTGGTGATAGGTGATCGAAGCGGAATCTCCCAAACTCAATGGCAGGTGTTGAGGACAACCGGAACTGCCCATCTGGTGGCGATTTCCGGACTGCATATCAGCTTGATTGCCGGCATGGCCTATGGCATTTCCCGGAGGATATGGCTGTGGTGGGGCAATCTACGGTTGCCAGCTGACTGGTTTGCTGCGGTCATTGCAATGATCGTAGCCATGTTTTATGCCGCCTTGGCGGGATTTTCCATTCCTACCCAACGGGCCTTGATCATGGTTGTGGTTGCGCTGGGGGCATTGGTACAGAGGCGGGCTTTACACCCCTTTCACAGCTTGCTGCTCGCATTGTTGGCAGTTTGTATTCACGATCCCTGGGCTCCCTTATCAGCCGGCTTTTGGTTGTCTTTTACAGCTGTCTTTTTGATTCTCTACGGCTTGACCGGCCGTTTGCGGCGTCTTAATCCAGTCATGGGTTTTATCCGGGTTCAATGGATTTTGTGGCTGGGTTTGGCGCCGCTTTTGCTGATCTTTTCTGGCCAGATTTCCTGGATCGCTCCTATTGCCAATAGTATCGCGGTACCAGTAATGGCCGCGGTCGTGTTGCCATTATCCTTGCTGGGAAGCGCTGCTGTACTTTGGTTTCCCATGCTGGGTCAAAAATGTTTGCAAGGGGCTGAATGGTTGCTGTCCAAACTATGGCAATGGTTGGAATGGCTTTCCGGCCATAGTCAATTTGCCTGGCCTGGACCCGTTCCTGAAAGTGGATTGCTGTTTTTCGCCATCCTGTCTATGGTATTGCTGCTTGCGCCCAGGGGGATGCCCGGACGCTGGCTGGCTGGGATAATGATTTTGCCTTTACTGTTGAATTCATCGCAACGTTTTTCTCCCGGCGAGGCCCGTTTGACTGTGCTCGATGTGGGACAAGGCTTGGCCGCTCTCATTCAAACGCGTAATCATGTTTTGCTTTACGATGCAGGCCCCCGTTTTAGTGAACGCTTTGACGCGGGCAGAGACATCATCATTCCTTATCTGCGCCGCCAGGGCAGGTCCAAGGTTGATTTGGTCGTTATCAGCCATAGCGACAGTGATCACCGGGGAGGTTTATCCGCCATTGTTGATAATTTCCCTTCAGCCGAGGTTTTCACCAGTGACCCTCAAGCGCTCGGGGTCAAAGCCACGCCTTGCCGGCGTGGCCAACAGTGGTATTGGGACGGCGTACGGTTTGAAATTCTGTGGCCTCAAGGATCCCCGGAACTTTCAGAAAATAATCGCTCCTGTGTCTTGAAAGTGACTGCCGCGCAAGCAAGCTTGCTCCTTCCTGGAGATTTGGAAGCACCAGGCGAACAGGCCTTGCTCGCCAAGGCAAGAGATCAACTCACTGCCATGATTTTGCTTTCTCCTCATCATGGCAGCGCGACCTCATCAACGCAGGAATTTTTAAAAGCAGTGCGTCCCCAGTGGGTTTTGATTTCCAGTGGCTACCGAAACCGATTCGGATTCCCTGATGCTCAAGTGATTGAGCGCTATCGAAAGATAGGGGCAAGGGTATGTAATACTGCCGTCAGTGGTGCGATTACCGTGCAATTGAAAGCCGGCGGAAAGATGAAGGTTTTCCAGGCGCGGGAACATGACGGGCCTTTTTGGCGCATCCACCGGCCTGAAACATGCTCTTAGCCATGCTTTCTATAGGGTGCTGATAGGCTAAGATGCTTCAATTAGCAACCTCTCCTGCATAGACTAAAATCTCCCCCTTGTTCAATTCAATGGAATCTCCACTCCAGCGCTGATAAGGGCCGTTGAGATAATCTTCCGTAACAGTGAAACCTTGCCTGCGCAGGTAAAGGAGAATGGTTCTGAGTATGGGAGGGCGGTAGGTGGTGTCGTAGTTGAAGGTGGGTAGCAGGGTAACAGGCTGGGTGGTGATGATGGTGCCGCGGACCATGCCGGCGCCGGGGCGCTGGCCCATTTCTCCCATGACCACGATAGTGCCGGCCTTCATGTTGACACCGGTGAAATCGCCGCTGCCGGCGCCAACAGCGATGAGCCCCCGGCGCATGCCGTTGCCTGCTTCGTTCTTGGCACTGCCGTGGATGATGATTTCACCACCCAGCATACCGATTGCGGTACCGCGCACCGCGCTGCCGACCATGTGACCGGCGTTGCCTTTGATAGTGATGCGGCCGCCGGACATTTCCCGCCCCACCCAGTCACCGGCATTGCCAGTCACAGTGATTTCGCCGCCGGCCATCGCCGCGCCCAAATGGGCACCGACATTACCTTCGATGCGTAAACGCCCCTGGCTCATGCCGCTGCCAATCAACTTGACCTTGCCTAGATCGCCCTCTACGGTAATAGTGCCGTCCTGTACTTTCCCATGGATGGAAAAAAAATCCCCCAGTGCAGCTTTGTCGTTGCCGTGAAAGACCGGCAGTCTGGCGACCTCTTCCGCGCTTTTGTCCAGCAGCTGGTCGGGGCAGATTA